>NZ_CAUPZT010000043.1:0-12475 GCF_963515615.1 uncultured Granulicatella sp.
TCCCACAAGTTGTATTGACACTGGTTCGTGTCACAAATGTTTGTGTTTCTTAGAACGCGTGAAAACTATTTTCTTTGCACTGTTGCAATTTTCAGAAAAGTAGAGTATAATAATATCTGCCGTTAGGCCATATGGCAATAGCGAACATATGAATCGAGTCAGGTCCGGAAGGAAGCAGCTATAAGTATCGTTCGTTATGTGCTGTATGTACATAGAAGAAATTACAGGCTGGGGCTAGTGTTCCAGCCTGTTTTTATAAGTAAGTATTTTGGAATAGATGGAGGAGCTCTCTAGTGAAAAACAAAGGATTCAAAGAGGAAGAAAAGCACTTAGTAGAAGTTCAATCGAAATTTGATGCAAAAATACAATCTGAAAAACAAAGATTAAAAGATGAACATTTAGATCAACAACGTCAAGATTTCATTGATTTTTCAATTCATCAATTAGAAGAACAAAAAGAATCTCCGTATTTTGGAAGAATTGATGTTCAGTTCGAAGGTGAACCAGAAGTGGAAAAAATGTATATCGGTTCATCTACATTTTTTGATGAAGAAAAGCAAGTGCAAGTTTATGATTGGCGAGCGCCGATTGCGAGTTTATTTTATGAAGGAACTTTGGGCGATTTAACGTATCAAACACCTTCAGGAATTCAACATGGTCAAGCCTTTTTAAAGCGAGATATTGTTATTAAAAAAGGGAAAATTCAATCTGTTTATGATGTTGAAAATGAAGAATCGTTATTGATGGAAATATTAAGTGCACCAACGAATCGTGACGGACATTTAGAAGGGATTACAGCAACGATTCAAAAGGAACAAAATGAAATTATTCGTCATAAACAAAAGGATTGGTTGATTGTTAATGGTTGTGCAGGTAGTGGGAAAACAACGATTTTATTACAACGTATTGCGTATTTGATGTATCAATCAAAAGATCAAACGCATAATGATATGTTATTGTTATCACGTAACCAATTGTTTGCCAAATATATTTCACATGTAATTCCAAGTTTAACTGGTAGTGAATTATATCAACAAACATTAGCGCAGCATACAGTAGAATTGTTTAAGAAATTTTTCTTAAATAAAACGACTACTTTGGTACCAACAAAAATTAGAAAAGCTTATTTAACAGATAGCGAATGGGCAGCGCTGATTGCTGAACAATTACCAGCTTTATCGGTAGCAAATTTACATTTCCGTCCGATTTCAATTAAAGGCTTTAGAATTTTTGGTGAAAAAGATTATCAAAAAATCATCGAACAAGTTAATCCAAAATTGACATTGTATCAACAATTGGTACAAATTCAGGAAGTATTAGAAAAGAACTTAAAACGTCGTTTAAATCGTTTCTATGTTTCTGAAGTAGCAAAAAATGTATATGAAGAAATGTCTCCTATGCAAATTGAAGTATTAATGAAAAATCAAGAATTTAATAGTGAAACAGAATATTATCAAATGCTAGGACAACGAGTATTTGAAAAACAATCACAGGATGCTGAACAACAAGTAGAAATGTTTGCTTTTGTCAATTTTGCAAAATATTTACAAGACTGGATGCCACTAGCTAAACAGCGTAGAGAAGAGTTAGGAAAAGTAGATAATGCTCAATTGCCTTTAAAAGATACAGGTGAAGGACGTCTTCAAGTAACAGCTGAAGGAGTAAGGGTGTTACTTTATGTAGCAACAATGATTGCTCCAATTCGTGATTATCAAGGTTATACTCACTTATTTATTGATGAAGTTCAAGATGTGTCATTATTATTCATGGCAGCTTTATCAAATTATTATTTCCGTGCGAAATTCACTGTAGTAGGAGATACATTCCAATCATTTTCAACAGCTACAACGATTTTCTCATTAGAAGAACGTCATCCAGAATTAGTAGCAGCCTTCTTCAAAGAACGTGTATTAGAGCATCGTTCATTAGAAATTAGTTACCGTTGTACGGCGCAAATTACTCGTTTTGCCAATGGTATCTTAGGTTGGGAATTAGACAAAAATGTCTTCCCTCGTACGGGTGAAGAAGTTGGAGTATTTGTCGATGAAGAACCTTCCATTGAACGCTTGAAGAAATTAGTCGAAGAAACTCCTGAATGTTATCATACAAATGCTATTTTCTGTCGTACAATGGATGAAGCAAAAGCTTTACAAAAAGAGTTAGTCGAGTATGATGCTGAATTATTAGAAGATACAAGTGAATCATTAGGTAGTCGATTAGTAGTGACGACGATTGAGGTTGCTAAAGGGCTAGAATTTGACCAAGTCTTTATTTGGCAAGCTACGAAAGAACGCTATGCAACGATGAAAGAACGTTTTATGTTCTATACAACTTGTACTCGTGCAAAACATCGCTTGAATATTTTAACGACTCCAGAGGTGACAAGTTTTATTGCAAACTCTAAAGCACCAATGTCTGTTTTTGGAACATTCCGGTAGTCAAATCGCATAAAAAAATGTAAAATAGTAAAGGATAGAAAACATAACCTACAATTGTAGCGTTGTGTTTTCTTAGTATAAAGTCAAAAGGAGAAGACCGATGGCTTATCAAGCGTTATACCGAAAATGGCGACCACAAAAATTTGATGATATGGTGGGACAAACTGCAGTTACAAAAACATTGAAAAATGCGATTATCCATCACAAAACAAGTCATGCGTATTTATTTACAGGTCCAAGAGGAACTGGGAAGACAAGTGCTGCGAAAATATTTGCGAAAGCAATTAACTGTTTAAATCCTCACGATGGAGAACCTTGTAACGACTGTTTATTATGTAAAGGCATTACAGAAGGAACCATTGGGGACGTTATTGAAATCGATGCGGCGAGTAATAATGGGGTAGAAGAAATTCGTGATATTCGAGATAAAGCTCGTTATGCTCCAACTCAAGCAATGTATAAAGTTTATATAATCGATGAAGTGCATATGTTATCGACGGGAGCATTCAATGCTTTATTAAAAACATTGGAGGAACCACCTAAAAATGTCATCTTTATACTAGCAACAACTGAACCGCATAAAATTCCAGCAACGATTATTTCAAGAACACAGCGATTTGATTTTAGAAGAATTACGAATGATGAAATTATTCAAAGACTTCGTTATATTTTAGAACAAGAAGAGATTGCGTATGAAGAAGAAGCGCTAAGTGTTATTGCTCGTTGTGCCAATGGTGGAATGCGTGATGCGTTAAGTTTATTAGATCAAGTCATTTCATTTAGTGATGACAAAGTGAGTTTTGAGCAAGCGATTCAAGTTTCTGGAAGTTTAACAGATGATTTAATGATTGAATTTGTTCGATTATTGACTCAGCAACAAGCACAAGCAGCTTTATTACAGTTGCAAGACTTATTATTGCTAGGAAAAGAAGCGTCTCGTTTAATTGAAGAATGGCTAGAATTTTCTAGAGACTTATTAGTAGCGAAACAAATAGGAGATATGATTGGTAGAAGTGAAACTTTTATAGCATTTGCAAAAGAAGTCGAAGAAGCCTTTTTATATCGCTTTATGGATGCTTTAAATCAAACGCAACAAGAAATGAGATTTACGACAAAACCAACGATTAGCCTAGAAGTCTTTACGATTAAAATGGCGCAACCAGTAGTAGCGGTAGCCGGGCAAGCAGCCCCAGCTAATCAGGAATATGTCTCACATTTAGAACAACAATTACAAAGTTTACAACAACAGATGTCTCAATTATTACAAGGACAAGGTGTAGTAACCCCTAAAAAAGTATCAACTCCACAAGCAAAAGCAAGTACGTATAAACCAAATATTGGTGAAGTTTATAAAGTGCTTGATGCTGCAACTCGTAAAGATTTAATTTTTATTCGAGAATTGTGGGGAGATTTATTACAAATGCTTTCGACTACTCAAAGGGCGTTATTGAAAGCAAGCGAACCTGTAGCTGCCAGTCCAAATGGCTTTGTCTTAAAATTTGATTATGAAATTTTATGCCAAAGAGCACAGGAAAGTGTAGAACTTCATGAAGATATTGCTCGTCATTGCCAAACACTAGCGCAGTATCCAGGAAATTTTGTCAGTGTAACAGGTGAACAATGGGCACAAATTCGACAAGATTATTTACGAGATAAGAAAGAAAAACAAGAAGCAGAAGGTGTGACTCATGCCACAGAAATGGAAGAGCAACCGACTGATGAAGAAGAAAAAAACGAAGTGGAACAATTAGTTCAAAATACAATTGATTTGTTTGGAGAAGAAATTGTTCATATTTCAGAAAAAACAGAAAACAATTAAGGAGGAATCAACATGCGTGGAATGGGAAATATGCAAGGCATGATGAAACAAATGCAAAAATTACAAAAACAAATGGCACAAGCTCAAGAGGAGTTAAACCAAACAGAATATGTAGGAAGCTCTCAAAGTGACTTGGTACAAGTGACAGTGAATGGAAAACGTCAAGTACTTTCTGTATCGATTAAACCAGAAGCGGTTGATGGAGATGATGTTGAATTATTACAAGACTTAGTATTAATGGCAACAAATCGTGCCTTAGAGCAAGCTGAAAAAGCAAATGAACAAACAATGGGACAATTTACTAGAGGATTAAATATCCCTGGATTTTAATGAGTTGAGGTGAGAGGATGCAATATCCAGAACCAATTGCTCGATTAATGGATAGTTATATGAAACTTCCTGGTATCGGGGCGAAAACAGCAGCTCGTCTTGCTTTTTTCAGTATGGAAATGCCGGAAGAAGAAGTGATGAATTTTGCCAATGCACTTATTAGTTGTAAACGAGATTTAACGATGTGTTCTGTTTGTGGGAATATTACGCAAGAAGATCCTTGTGAGATTTGTCAAGATGCTTCTAGAGATAGAACAAAAATATTAGTTGTTGAAGATAGTCGAGATGTGATGAGTTTAGAGAGAATGAAGGAATATAAAGGTTTGTACCATGTTCTTCATGGTGTTCTTTCTCCAATGGAAGGGACAGGACCTGATGATATTAATGTGGCTTCTCTCATTCAGCGTCTTCAGGATCCTACTGTAGAAGAAGTGATCATTGCTACTAATGCAACTGCAGAAGGTGAAGCAACTGCGATGTATTTATCTCGTTTAATTAAACCAGCTGGAATTAAAGTGACGCGTTTAGCTCATGGTCTTGCAGTTGGTAGTGATATTGAATATGCAGATGAAATGACTTTATTCAAAGCAATTGAAGGACGTAGAGAGCTGTAATAATGTTATAAAATTACGGATAGACTTCCCTTTATAGTAGAAGAAGGACGCAAGCAAATCTTAGGTGTTCATCTTTGGTACTACTATGGGAAGTCTTTTTGTGTCTCCTTCTTCATAACTAAAAAATCCTTTTCTGTAGTTGAAGAAAGCAACATACAAAAAAGGTCAATATTTATAACTTATATAAAATAGAAATTAACAAAGAATTTCGCATTGTTTGTTTACTGTATCTTGGAATGAATCGACAGGGACTTCGTTTGTAATAATATAATCAATGACATTGTAATTGGCTAATTTAAAATAGTGACTTGTATTAAATTTTGACGAATCTGCTAATAATACCGTGAGATCTGAATTAGCTATCATTTGTTGTTTTAGTAAAGCTTGATTATGGTTTGCCTCATAGGCACCAAATCGATCGAGTCCTCTACAACTAATGAAACAAATATCAGCGTGGAAATTATTGATAAAATGGTTGGCAAAATCACCCAATGCAGAATTTGTACCGTAATCAATGTGACCACCGCAGAAAAATAAAGTGATATTATCATAATTATTCAGTTGTCGAGCTATTTCTAAACCATTAGTAATTACCCGTAAATTTTGTAAATTCGCTAAATATGGAACGAGCATGGCAGCTGTTGATGAGCTATCAATAAAAATAGACTGATTATCCGTTAAAAAAGTAGAAGCTATTTCAGCAATATATTTTTTTTCTGAAGTTACTTCTTGTTTACGACTCTCGTAAGTATATTCAACATTGTTTGTCGTCACAAGTCTTACTTCTCCGTGAGTCCGAATAATTTTTCCATCTTTTTCTAATTGAATTAAGTCTCTTCTTAAAGTTGAAGTAGAGCAGAACATAAGCGATTCCAACTGTATTGTAGAGATCATTTTTCTTTTCGATAAAATATCTAATATTTTGGACATTCGTTCGTAAGAAACCATAATAAACCCTCCTGATATAGTACACTTTGAATAATTTTGAACACTTTTGAACAAATTATAGCATATATTTTGGAGAAATATCAATAGCGCTTTCATATATTGTATACGCTTTCTATTGTTGGTATTATTAACTCAAGAAATAAATGATACTATTATGACATTTGATGACCAAGTAGTTTGAAATCGAATTTGTGATATTTTCCTGTAAGAAAAATAACTAATAATAGTTGTTATATAATTGGATTTATTATTTTCGAATCGATGATATTACCATGATCGTAACGCCAACAGGTATCAATAAAAATGTGAAGGGGGAAATACTTGAAACAAATGTTTTAATTGATAGGAAGTTATTAAAGTTAGTGACTCGTTCTAAATTTATCTAGAAGGGAAACTAATAAAAGGTAAAAACAAGGAGGAAGCAAAAATGATACAACATCCACGTATTGGGATTCGCCCAACGATTGATGGCCGTCGTCAAGGTGTACGCGAATCTTTAGAAGTTCAAACAATGAATATGGCTAAAAGTGTAGCAGCTTTATTAGAGTCAACATTGAAATATCCTGACGGACAACCAGTTGAATGTGTAATTTCACCATCAACAATTGGTCGTGTACCAGAAGCAGCAGCATCACACGAATTGTTCAAAAAATCAAATGTTTGTGCAACTATTACAGTAACTCCATGTTGGTGTTATGGTAGTGAAACAATGGATATGTCACCAGATATTCCACATGCTATTTGGGGATTCAACGGAACAGAAAGACCAGGAGCTGTATATTTAGCAGCAGTTCTTGCTTCTCATGCTCAAAAAGGAATTCCAGCATTTGGTATTTATGGTAAAGATGTTCAAGAAGCATCAACTACAGAAATTCCAGAAGATGTTAAAGAAAAACTTTTACGTTATGCAAGAGCAGCGTTAGCAACTGGATTAATGAGAGACACAGCTTACTTATCAATGGGTAGTGTTTCAATGGGTATTGGTGGTTCAATCGTAGACCCTGATTTCTTCCAAGAATATTTAGGAATGCGTAATGAATCAGTAGATATGACAGAATTTACTCGTCGTATCGACCGTGGTATTTATGACCATGAAGAATTTGAACGTGCTCTAGCTTGGGTAAAAGAAAATGTTAAAGAAGGTTTTGACCGTAACCGTGAAGATTTAGTATTAAGTCGTGAAGAAAAAGATAAACAATGGGAATTTGTTATAAAAATGTTCATGATTGGACGTGACTTAATGGTTGGTAACCCTCGCTTAGCTGAACTAGGGTTCGAGGAAGAAGCTGTTGGTCACTATGCTTTAGTTGGTGGATTCCAAGGTCAACGTCAATGGACAGACCACTTCCCTAATGGGGACTTTATGGAAACATTCTTAAATACACAATTTGACTGGAATGGTATCCGTCGTCCTTACATTTTCGCTACAGAAAATGATGCATTAAATGGTGTATCAATGTTATTCAACTACTTATTAACAAATACACCTCAAATCTTCGCAGACGTTCGTACTTACTGGAGTCCAGATGCAGTTGAACGTGTAACAGGACATAAATTAGAAGGTCATGCAGAAAATGGATTCTTACACTTAATCAACTCAGGTTCTTGTACATTAGATGGAACAGGTCAAGCTACTCGTGATGGAGAAGCTGTTATGAAACCATTCTGGGAATTAACACAAGATGAAGTGGATGCAATGCTTGAAAATACTGATTTCCCAGCAGCAAACAGAGAATACTTCCGCGGTGGCGGTTACTCAACTCGCTTCTTAACAAAAGGAAATATGCCTGTAACAATGGTTCGCTTAAACTTACTAAAAGGTGTAGGACCAGTATTACAAATTGCTGAAGGTTACACATTAGAATTACCAGAAGAAGTTCACCATACATTAGACAATCGTACAGATCCAGGTTGGCCAACAACATGGTTTGCTCCTCGTTTAACAGGAAAAGGCGCATTCAAATCAGTATACGATGTAATGAACAACTGGGGTGCTAACCACGGAGCAATCTCTTATGGACATATTGGTGCAGATTTAATTACATTAGCTTCTATGCTACGTATCCCAGTAAATATGCACAATGTACCTGAAGAAGATATTTTCAGACCAAAAAATTGGTCATTATTCGGAACAGAAGATTTAGAATCAGCTGATTATCGTGCTTGCCAATTATTAGGTCCAATTCATAAATAAAAGGGGTATTAGTATGACAAAAACAATTATTTTAGCCTGTGTTGGTGGTTTAACAACAAGTATGTTAGTAGAAAGAATTCATGAAGTGATTTATCGTGATAAATTAGATTATTCATTCTATTCAGTCGGAATTACAGGTGTTGATAATTTAAAAAATGTAGATGTTCTACTTTTATCACCTCAATTAGCTTATCTTGAGGAAAAAGCAAAAGCAAACCTTGATATTCCAGTTGCCGTAATTTCAGATGAAGACTTTGAAAATATGCGTGGAGAAGAAGTTCTTAAACAAGGTATTGAATTATTAGGATAAGCCTATGAGTGATACTAAAAAAGCAGAAACAGGACGATTGATGCAACTCATAGTAAAAAGTAGTAAAGTGACAACTTTAGCAATGCAATCCATGAAGAGTGCTCTTGCAGGTGATATATCATCTGCAAGAGAATTACTCGATGAAGCCAAAGCTAGCGGAGTAGAAGCTCACAATATTCAAACGGAAATGATTCAACTAGAAATTAAAGGAGAAGCAAGTGCTCCAACATTACTAGCTGTACATGCACAGGATCATTTTATGAATAGTCACTTACTCGTTGAAATGGTTGGCATCATCGTTGAACAACAAGCACAAATGAAAGCGCTCCAAGAGCGCGTTATAAAACTGGAACAGGTAGGTGAAACACATGAGTAATCCAGTTATTCTTGAAATGAAGGGAATCGTTAAAAGCTTCGGACCCGTTAAAGCTTTAAAAGGTGTAGATTTTGATTTAAGAGCTGGAGAAGTACACGCCCTAATGGGTGAAAACGGTGCAGGAAAATCCACATTAATGAAAGTACTAACAGGAATTCATAAACCAAACGAAGGATCGATTCACTATAACGGAAAACAAGTGGAATATTCAAAACCAAAAGAAGCGATGGATGATGGTATTGTTATCGTTCACCAAGAGTTAAATATGATGAATGACTTAACGGTAGCACAAAATATTTTCATCGGTCGTGAAGAAATTAGTCAAGGTTTATTTATTGATGATAATGCTGCGAATAAAAAGGCAAAAGAATTATTCAACTTGTTAAAACTGGATATTAATCCACAAGAAAAAGTGGGTCATTTAACAGTTGGGAAACAACAAATGGTTGAAATTGCAAAAGCGTTATCGATGGATGCGAAAGTAATCGTATTCGATGAACCAACAGCAGCTTTAACAGAATCAGAAATCAATGAATTATTCGTAATTATTGATGATTTACGTAAAAAAGGTGTAGGAATTACTTATATTTCTCACCGTATGGACGAAATTGCTCGTATCACTGACCGAGTAACGGTTATGCGTGACGGTGAATATGTAGGTACGGTAAATACAAAAGATACAACTAAAGACGAAATTATTGCTATGATGGTTGGACGTACAATTTACGAAGATCCAAAAGCAGCATCAGCAGTACCAGAAGATGCACCAGTAGTCTTGGAAGTTGAACATTTAAATGCAGGAAGTTCTGTAAAAGATGTAAGCTTTGTATTAAGAAAAGGCGAAATCTTAGGCTTCTCTGGTTTAATGGGTGCAGGTCGTACAGAAGTAGCGCGTTTATTATTCGGTGCGGATAAAAAAGATAGCGGTACCATCAAGATTAATGGCAAAGAAGTTGATATTAAAAATCCTCAAGATGCTATTCGTGAAGGTATTGGATACTTATCAGAAGACCGTAAACGTTATGGATGTGTTGTTGATATGACAATTGCAAACAATACAGTAATGACAAACTTAGATAAGTATGTACATGGTGGTTTAATCAATGATGCAGAAATTGTTACAGCAAGTGATAAATTTGTTAAATCATTAAGAACAAAAACACCATCCTCAAAACAATTAGTTCGAAACTTGTCAGGTGGTAACCAACAAAAAGTTGTTATTGCAAAATGGCTAGAACAAGACAGTGATATCTTAATCTTTGATGAACCAACTCGAGGAATTGACGTTGGTGCGAAAAGTGAGATTTATACATTGATGAACGAGCTAGTTGCTCAAGGAAAATCAATCATTATGATTTCTTCAGAATTAACAGAAATACTACGTATGAGTGACCGTATTGTTGTTATGTGTGAAGGACGTAAAACAGGAGAACTTGACATTAGTCAAGCAACACAAGAACGTATCTTAGCATTAGCTACAGATCGATAATTGAAGAGGGGTATAAATATGGAAGAGAGAAACTCCATCTGGACTAAACTAGTAAAAACAGTTGGGCTACAAAAATTAATCGCAATAATCGCATTGATTGTAATTTTCGCATTTTTTGCAATCTCAAGTGAATCATTCCGTTCATTTGATACAGCAGTGAGCATCTTAGATGCATCTTATTACATTGGGTTCTTAGCTATTGGGGTAACATTCGTTATTATTACTGGTGGGATTGACTTATCTATTGGTACTGTAATGATGTGTGCTGCTATTACTGGTGGTGTGCTCCATACAAAAATGGGTTGGCCATTATGGTTAGCACTTTTAGCAATTTTAGTGATTGGAGGTGTATTCGGATTATTCAACGGAGTATTAATTGCGAAATTTGGTTTACCACCATTTATTGCAACACTTGGTACAATGATGATTTCACGTGGTTTAAGTTCAATCGTATCTAATGTACAAAGTATTACTTTCCCATTACGTGGAACTGGTGAAGGTTGGTATAAAGATTTATTCAGAACGCAAGATAATCTTCCAACAGGTTTAATTGTACTGATTGTGGTAGCACTTTTAGCAGCAGTTGTATTAAATAAAACAAAAGTTGGTCGTTATATTTTTGCAATTGGTTCTAACAAAGAAGCAACAAGACTTTCTGGGGTAAATGTTATCAAATGGGAAGGTACAGCTTATGTTATTAGTGGATTATTAGCAGGTTTAGCTGGTATCGCATATGCAGCAACATATTCAACAATTCTTCCTGGTACTGGTAACGGTATGGAACTTGATGCAATCGCAGGGGTAGTAGTCGGTGGTACTTCATTAGCCGGTGGTGTTGGTTCAGTAATTGGTACAATTATTGGGGTATTCATCATGTCTGTATTGAAGATTGGTTTACCATATATCGACCTACAACCACACTATCAATTATTCATTACAGGATTTGTAGTAATTGTAGCGGTTTACTCTGATATCTTAATCCGTCAAAACAAGAAAAAATAAGCGTTATAAAGTATTGAGTGTTTCAAAATTTTAGTATAAATCCTATAAAGGATAAATAAAAGGAGAGAAATCTTATGAAAAAATCATTGAAATTTGCAATTGCCACTTTTGCTTGTGCTTCTGCAATTTTAGCAGGCTGTTCATCTAAATCAGGTGGTGGATCAGCATCAGGATCAAAAGGTGGAGATTTTAAAGTTGAAGTAATTGCGAAAGGTTTCCAACATGACTTTTGGAAAGCAGTTAATAAAGGTGCTTCAAAAGCAGCAGATGAATTAGGTGCTAAAATTACATTCGTAGGACCACAAAATGAAACAGCAATTGCTGAACAATTAGAACAATTAAATAACGCAATCAACAAAAATCCAAAAGCTATTGCATTAGCAGCTTTAGATACAGAAGCAGAATTAGATGCAATTAAACAAGCTCAAAGTAAAAATATTCCAATTATCGGGTTTGACTCAGGGGTACCAGGTGCACCAGAAGGAGCTATTAAAGCAACAGCTTCAACAGATAACCATGCTGCCGGAGGAAATGCTGCAGAAAACTTATTCAAATTATTAGAAAGCAAAGTTGGAGATAAAAAAGCTCGTATTGGGGTAGTTTCTCAAGAAGTTAACTCTCTATCAATCACTCAAAGAACAAGTGGTTTCATTGATAAAATGGTTGAATTATTAGAGAAAAAAGGTATTAAAACAGCTGTAGTTGGACATGACAAATTCAAAAACAATGTTTCAGAATCAGATGCTAAAGTTGTCATTGAAGTTCGTGTTCCTGCACAAGTAGACGATGCTGCTGGTAAAACAGAAGCTTCAACAGTATTAGAAAAAGAAGATACTATCGCAGTTTATGGTTCAAATGAATTTGCTGCTAAAGCAATCATCAACGCAAACGGTGGTTTCAAAGAATCTAAATTAGGTAAAGATAAAATCTTAGCTGTTGGTTTTGACTCAGGTGC
>NZ_CAUPZT010000044.1:0-11941 GCF_963515615.1 uncultured Granulicatella sp.
GACGAAGATGGACTAAGTACTCGAATATGCATTCCTTTTTGTAATTTTTTCATATAATCACCTCATTTTATAACTCAATCACGTGTGGTTCGTATCCTATTTCTTTTAAGAAGGTAAATAAATCCTGAGTATTGATAAAATGTGAATACCTTCCATCCCTTCGATAAAACGATTTGTTTGTTCCGTTGTTAGTGCAGGTTCATGTTCCACAATTTGAAATGGAATGCCTAATTCATTTAACGTATCTGCTACGTTTTAATAGATAGAAAAAAACTCCCTATACTTTATTTTCTTTATTATAAACTCTTCTTAACCACTATTTCAATGTATTCTACTAGTCAGATAGTTATAAAAATGTTATGATGAAAAAAAATTCACATAGGAAAGTGGTTATATGACAAAAAAAGCAATTTTACTTATGACATTTGGTACACCTGAAGGATATACATTTGAAGATATCGCAAGATTTTTTACAAATATTCGTCGTGGTGTTCGTCCAACGGATCAAGAAATCCAACACTTGTATGACAACTACCAAAAAATTGGCGGAAGTCCCCTACAAGAAATTTCAAAACAGCAAGCAGCAAAATTACAAGAACGAGTACAAGGAGAATATACCGTTTATTTTGCTAATAAATTCTCTTCTCCATTCATTCCAGAAGTCGTTAAACAAATGGAACAAGACGGAATCGAAGAATGCCTGGGCTTAGCTCTTGAACCCCATTACTCTTACTACTCCATTTATGGATATGAGAAATTCATCGAAAGCAAAACCATTCGTTTCCACATGGTAAAAGATTGGTATCATAATCCAAACTTACTACAATTCTGGGAACAGGAAATCAAAAAGATTTTAACCGAAGACGTTAAAGAAGACAGCTTTAAAGTCGTCTTCTCAGCACATAGTGTACCGGTTATTGCATTGGAATTCGAAGATCCTTATATCGACCAAATTTATAAAAATGGACAAATCGTTGCAGAAAGATTGGGCTTGGAAAAACATCAGTACACTCATACATGGCAAAGCGAAAGTGATATTGGACTACCATGGATGAAACCAGACGTTCTAGAATACTTAAGAGAACAAACGGAACATCCTGAACATTATATCTTCATTCCAATTAGCTTTATTAGCGAACATATCGAAGTTTTATATGACAATGATATCGAATGTAAGGACTTATGCGATGAGTTTGGCGTACATTATCACAGACCACCAATGCCGGATGATCATCCACTCTTAGTAGAAGCCTTATACGAAACGGTTCGAGCTCACAAAACAGAAAGCTTCACTCTTAAAACACATGAAGAAGAAACACTGGATGAAATGTTACCACCAGAAACATCAAAAAACATTCTAGAACAAGAATCTGATATTCAAATGCCAGAATTCGTGAAGAAATTAATCGCTAAAAAAGGCAGAGAAAATGTTAAAATGCCGGAGTTCGTCAAACGAATGTTAGAACAACGAGCAAAACAGAAAAAACAATAAGACAGAAAGAACCCTGCACCCAAAACTCTATACTTTTGGGTGCAGGGTTTCATCATTTTTATGATTATCTACTCTTCAATTTCAATGCCTTTTAATCGTAAATTCACGATACATTCCTGAAGATATGCTTCATTATGTTCTTTATAAATTGGAGTATTTATCTTTACTGCCGCAAGATTATCATAGCTTTCTGCAATCTTTCCACGATAATTCTTATCTCGCCACTCAGTTGCTACTTTGTAGCCTCTATTATTCATCTCATCCATAATCAATGTATGATAACAAAATAGGTGATAAGGAGAATATAAAAATACATACTCGACAGTTTTATGTTTCTTATTCCATCCATTTCCCCTAAGCGCACAACATTCTCTATGCTGTCCTAATAATTGATTCTTAGGTAATTTTGATATCATTTGTTCATGCCATAATCTCATCTTGTTCTCCTGTTATTAACGTTGATTGTTGTAAATAGTTATTGGGGTATTTCTCTAATAATGTATGGATATAATGGATGACAGAACTTTGATCACTTACTCCAGTTCTATACTCCTCCAGTAAACGAAACAATTCTTCTTTTTCGAACCTTTCTGCTGTATTTTTAAAATATCCCCATACATGAAGAATTGCATTATGAAAGTCTTTTTTACTTTCTTGTATATCATTTACTTGTTTGATTTTTTGAAGTAACACATTTACATCAACTTCTGTTTCTTTTAAATATTCTCTGATTTCCAAATAAATTTTATGGGATTTACTCAACACGTAATATTTATTTCTTGTCCATAGCTGTTCACATTGTTTTCGGATATGTTTTTGATTCACTCTACACCTTCTTTTAAACTAGAAAATAATCTAGCGGATAACTTCTTCAATTATTATAGCATTGAAAGTGTGATACCGGAAAGTTATGAACTTTTTTATATAATTTTAGTTCTAATAAAAAAACTCTCCCAATCGTATGATGCTACGATTGGGAGAGGGGGAGTTAATTATTTTTAATTACATTATTTAATTCCTTTTCATATGCTTTAAGGTATTCTACTATTCTATCGAATTCTACTTTTTCTCCGAATAACATATTTTTCATACTGTCATAATCCTTAGAAAAAATTAACAATGCTTCCTCAGATGGGATTAATTTTAAATTTCCATCCATAATTTCATCATACTTTGCCCAATTACAGGCATAAAATTTTTTCTTAAATTCTATAACTTCTTTTAATAATTCTAAACGATCAAAACTTTCGTGTTTTACTGAAGTTAATAACATTTTATAAATATCATAATAATGTCTAGAATATCTAGTTGGAAAATTCCCATTCATTCGATTAGCTTCTCTATGAAGTATTGTTAATTTTTCATAAAATGTTCTTAAACTATTTACTGCTACAACATTTATATTTTCGTTAAAAATATCAGAATATACTTCTTCAACATATGACTTTATAATCTGATTACTAGCAGGAATAGGTTCTGATAAACATCCAATTTCAAGCCTAATAACTTGTAATATTGATGGATCCCTATGCATTTTAGGGTAATCAAAACAAATTGTTTGCTTATCAAACTCATCAATATAAAAATTAAATTTCCTATTCTTTAATAGAATGTTAAAATCGTTTCTTAAAATAGGTAGCCATTGCTCTTGAAGAAATATTTCTGTTTCTGAATTTAGTTTCTGATTAAACTTAAGTTGTTTTGTATTACTCCTATCTTCATAAGGTTCCGTTTTATCATAACCTAATAATGTCCAATCCAAAGCCAAATCAATATCTTCTGAGAATCTTTCAATCAATTTATATACTTTTGATAAACTTGTTCCACCTTTAAATACAATCGAATCTTTATATTTAAAACTACTAAATAAATATTTTAAAATCACACAAACCCAAAAATCTTTCTCAACTATACCTTTAGATAGTTTGAGCTTATCAGCAGTATTATTAATAACAAGCTCTAACTCTTCTTCCGTTAACTCCAGTAGCTTATTCATAAGAAACCTCCTGTATCTTTTCAAGAACTTCTTGTATCCAAAACGGTAATTTTAACGTATCTTTTTTTAAATCTTCATTAATATTTCTTGCAAAAACTGCCAATTTTTGTATATTTTCATCTGTTATATTCTCTTTACCTAGGGCTTTAATAGCTTGAATAAGAATTGATAATTCTTTTGAGTAACTACTTATATTTCTATTCGTTGTATTCTTAAAAGAAATTTTTTTGTCTCTATATGAATATTCCCTATATGCACCATCAGAAATATAAATGTATTCATTCGGTACTTGGGTAGATAAACCAGTGTAATTCAAAGCTGTATCACCTGCGGGCGAAATCGTCCATGAAAATTTTTCAGCTAGTTTTTCTGCAACTTCACTTGCATCTGGATAAGAATATTCCTTTAAAATCTCACTATATTTAGGTTTTATATAAAGTCCATCTATTAATCTAGTAATTTTATTCTCTTCATTTAAACGATATAAAACAGATTTAATCGTATTTTTTGTTCCAATATGATAGAAATCATGAATTGAAAAGATTTTTCCTGGATTTTCTGTCATTATTTCCTCTATTTGATTCGTTATCGAACCCATCTCAAGCACCTCCTTGCACCCAAAATTATATATTTTTGGGTGCAAAATAGCAAATAATTGTTTTGAAAATACAAAAACTCGCTCATTCGTATGATGCTACGATTGGGCGAGGGTGGATCTTAGGCTATTTTTTCTTTTTTTCCATATTAGCTTTGCTATAATCTAGTCGTTATGTCGTTTCTTAAATATTATGATTTCTTACATACTCTTTTAAATCTACTTCAATTAACTTAACAAAACTATTAGATATATCTGAAAACTTATCATCTTCGACAGTGATTTCATCTAACTTACTTGATTTTGGAAAATCATTATTTTCTAGATATTCTTCATATACCCAACTTCCAATATAGTCTTGTGCCATTTGTACAGCTTCTATTTCATTTCTACCTTCTGTTGATCCATATTCTAAATCAGGAAATACAACTGTATATCCTTCATTATCTTTATTCTTATAAAATATTGCTGGATACGTTACAAACATATAATCACCTCATTGCTTTAGTTAGAAATTATATAATTACTTTTAAAACTTTTTCTTATTACTTAGTAAAAGATGACCAAGGCATTGTATACTTCCTGACCTAGTCTTTTAGTTGAATATTAAAGCTAAAGTACTCGCAAGTAAAGTAACATAAATTCTTTAACCATATGATAATTTTTCAATACTGTCAACTATATAATTACCAACTGTAAATGCTCAGTATTCGTCTAACTTAACCAATTAAATACAACTTTTACTATTTATTTTTATTAAATTATAATCATTCCAAATTAGCCAAGGCTCAAAGTTTGGTACTGTATTATTTAGATTATTTACAATATTTAAACAATATTCAAATCGATTTTTATCTCTACCATTCTGAAGATCATTAAATAATTCATCTTTTGTTTCAAAATATTTTTCACCAAGTTTAAACATAAATATTTTTTCTAATTCATTTGAGCTAATATATTGAAGGAGTGAAATTAGCACTGTAAGATATCCAAAATTAAAATATATTGAATCATATTCTTCATTTTCTAAACTATAACTATAATATTTTTTTAGTAAAGCAATCTTTTGTTCTAAGTAGCCAGGAATTAAATAATCACCTTTATTTCTATTCGCAATACAATGTTCTAAAGCATGAATAATTCCATCCTGATAAGCAATAGAAAGCAATAATTCTGGATATTGATCAATATCTTTAAAAAAAACAGATGAATTTATAATCTCGTTATGCTGATTTTTTTTGATATTAAGAAGTTCTTCGGCATAATTATATAATTCCTTTGAGAAAAGTTTACCTCTATCTATTAAAATATTATTAAGTTGATGAACAAAATATGTTCCATCAGTTATAATAGGAATGATTACCTTATCTTCATTATTTTCCCAGTTTTTATCAACTGTAACTAAATAAAATTGATTACTCATATTTCCTAATTTTTCTTTTAAAATATCAAAAAGCTTGTTAAGATCTTCATCCCCAAAAGAAAAACCGATAAAAACAACTGTTTTACTAGCTAATAAACTTTTTAACATACTACCAGTTAAGTTATTCGCTAAATTTTGATATGAATCCTCATAATCTTCTTCTGTTGCTACAATTGAAGCAACATTATTAATTGAACCGTGCACTTTAAAAACTCGCTTAGTAAATGCATCCCATAAACTACAATCTTTATCATTTACTATAGGTGAACAATCACAAAAATCCTCAAAATAAGTATCCCAATTTGTTGTTATTATTGTTTCAATGTATGGATTCGCTGATACTTCTCTATGAAACCTAGTTGCTATATCTAATAATTGAGGAAACGATTTAATATAATCAAATCGTTCTTTTATTTTAATTAATAATTTTTGTCGTCCTTTAAAAAAAGTATTAGTATATAAGCTCATCAATTTTGAAAAACTTAAATCTAAATCACTTTTAATAGCTGATCTATTTTTTAATTCATTAAATATATCAGTATATAATGAAGATTTAAGAACTAATTTAGACTCAGTACTTATACCAGCTCCACAAAAAAGAACTAAATTTTTACTTAAGGCAGCTTCAACAATCTCATCTGGCATATCAAATTCTGAATTATTAATACAATATGAACAATTACATGATTTATTTGATTTCAAAAATTTATCTCCTTCACTTTTGTTGTAAAGTTTAGAAACAATATTAATTGTTTTAAACATTTTTTCTTATCTTAGTTTAAGAACCTTTGTTATTCAAACTCTGAATCTGGAAGTATATTTTTCAACGCACTTTCAAATTGAGATTTTGTGTTTTTCTCGTTGAAGAATGGTAATCCGATAATTCTGTACTTATCATCATCAATTAAAACTTTTGATTCTGAACGTTCCGTAATTTCATTTAAGAATGCTTCTTTCCAGCCTTCTTTACTATTCTTGAAGGTGTTATTACTATCTAAGAATTGACTTCCTTTTGGTTCAATAAAAATTTGCCATGAAATATTTCCAGTTTTCTTATCATTAGCAAATAACAAGAAATCAGGTTCGAACGCTTGTCCATCTGAAAAATTAAAGATACGAACACCTTTTTCATTTCTCACAAGGTAAATATCTGACCATTGTTTTTCTAAAGTAGTCATTAGATTTTTAATAGAACGAACGAGTAATTTTTCTTCACTTGTTCCAAAGTTATCATCGTACGCATACCAATTTAATTCATCAATATTTTCAAAATACTGAGTTGATCTAGCATTTTTTTGTGAGATTCCAAATTCAGAATTTGAATTCTCTTGAATACTATATTTACGAATGATATTATCTTCAAACACTTTATGGATTGGGTAAGGCTTAAATTCATCTGATCCAATAAATTTCTCTTCCATTGGAATTAATAAGCTTTCCATCTTCGTCAATAAAGATTGAGCAATAAATAATTTTTGATCTGGAGTAAGTGATTTTTCATCAATAATATTACCAATGACTGTTACTTCTATATCTTTTAAATCATCTATAAAGACTGATATACTTGGTAAACCAATAATAGCTTTTTGAAGTTTATCAAATGTATAATTCTTATTTTGATTGATTGCATGTCTCGTAATATTATTACCAATTACTTTACCATACTTAAATGTTACATTTCTCAAATCTTCTTCCAACGCTGTTATGTCATCATCTTCAAATACAGAAAAACCTCTAATACTACTTGTTGGTAATTTTACTTCAATAGATTCTGGAATAAACTTAGTGTCAAACAAACTTTCTTGTCTCACTTCTAAAGCTTCTAAATAGCTTAATCTCTCATTCATCCATACTACGCCATTAGTGTATGTTCTTGAATTTTTAAAGGAATCTTTTAGTTTTAATTCTCTTTCAACAGTATTTTCCTCATCAATAATACCAGAAGTACGTAAAACAATTTTCATTTCTGAAATATATTTAGGATTATTTGCTGCATGATAGTGAAGTTGTTCAATGACACGTAATTCAGTATTTTCATTATCATCAAATTTACGTGTATATTTATCTTCTTGCTGATTATTTAATGTAAATGGATAATAACGTGCACCACGACCTATTAGTTGTTTTTCTGCATTTGTAGTTTTTCCAGGAATAAATCCCTTAGCAGTTTGTTTTCCATCACGTTTATCATATAAACGAACAATGTCAAATAAATTTAAAACATCCCAACCTTCATTTAACATATCAACTGCAAAAATTGCTCTAATTTCGTTTGTTGGTTGCTCTAATGTGTTTAATAAAAGTAAATCTTCTTGAGACTTATTCTTACCATCAATCAACATTAATCTTTCAAGACGGAAATCTTCTCTCAACTCATCAATCAAGTCATTTAAACTGATATCTGATGCTTCGAAATATTCTAAAGCCTTTTGTAGAATATTAATTCTTTTCTCATTATTCAATTTAATAACAGATTTTTGTTGTAGAATCATTTCAGGAGTTAATTCCGATAATAACTCATTGAATAAATTTAAATTTTCTTTATTCTCAGCAATTTTCTCAGATTTAAACATCACTAATGGTTTTAAATTAACATTATTTTTTAATGCAATCTTTTTACGATATTGACTAATTAATATCGCATTCAGCATTCTGACTTTTAAATCACCATCTACTAAATGGAATAACACGTCTTTAGAATATTTATCTAATCTAAATTCTTTTAAATCATATTTAAAGATTAACGATTTTTCGTATTTAGTTGCTATATCCTTATTTGATAAGTCAATTGTTGCTGTAAATTCAAAAATACTTGATTTCTTTGCTTTTTGTTGAATGTTGGCTATAGTATTAGTCCAGCTAGTATTTTCGTCTTTCTCCCCTTTACTAAGGCCAGCATTTAAATGATGCGCCTCATCTGCTAATAATACAACTGAGATATCTTCAAATTGTTCATAGGATAAACGATTTTCTCGAGGAGTATTTAAATCTTGATGCAACTTTTGAATAGTAGTAAATACAATATTAATACTATCTTCTTGTGCATCTGAAAAATCTTCTACCTCTCTAATATTGACTACTTGATGATTCATCACAATTTTATCTGCAAACAAATACTTATTATCACTGCTTGTAATAAAGTTGCTACGAGTTTTTGTTAAAATATTATCGTTATTAACAAAGAAAATGAAATTTCGTTCTCCTTGATGATATTTTTCAAGAATAACAGCTGCCATTAATAAAGTTTTCCCTGAACCTGTTGCCATATTAAATAATACTTGTTCAGGAAAAGTTGCATCATGATCCTTATAATATAAATAACGCCCAATTGCCTCTTCTTGATACAGTCTTAAGGGATAACGAAGGTTCTTTATAATGTATTCAGGTATATCTTCTCTAAAATTACGAAATCCATCTTTTTGAGCAGTATCATACTTTTCATATGTGAATCGCATGTTATACCTCCTTATAGAAATTTCTATTCTATTCTTTCTCTTTTTATGTCACGTTATTATCAATATCATCAATATCTGAATAATTGACATATAAGTTATTTTGGTCAATTAATTCAATTAATAATTGTTTTTGATCTACTAAACTTAAACGGCTAAATTCTTCTTTATGAAGTTTCTTTGCTTCTACTCGATAAGACAGGAATGAAGATTTTTTAATCTGTTCAAGTAATTCAATCACTTGTTCAGTAGTTGTTGAATTTTCAATTATATTTAAGAAATCTTGTGCATCATTTTTTAATTCACAGTAAACAAAGGAACCTCCACTTTGCCAATCTACATCTTGAGAAATACCACCTTGTTCTCCAGCAAAAACTTTTTTTAATCGTTCTACTGATACAGTTCTAGTCAGGTGGATTGTTATCCATCAAACTAAAATGATTATTTAATAATAATTGCACATATTCCATTATCACTAGAATGATTAGCCTATTTTCCCTCGATAAAGTTTCTTTTCCTGATTTATTATATGGCTGATCTGTTGGCATTAATCCGTTTATTAAAAATACATCTTGTTCTTCAATTTCAATAATATCTTTAATAATAATGTCTTTAGAATTTTTTTCGATTGATAAATCCATTCTTAATGTATTTGTTTTTAAGTCTTCCAACAATACTGGTAAAAATAAAAAATCTTATGTTTGGCAAGAGATCTTTTTAAAATATTTAGATTCGTTTGATTTTTTGCCTCCATAGTATGAAGTTTAGTTAATTGGCTAAAAATTCTCGGTGTACTATTTTTCTCTATATTTTTAGATCTAATCAAATCTTCACCAATAATGACTCTATACCAATATGGATTAGCCTTATTAATCCCCGTGATAATACCAAGAGTAATTTTTTCGACTTTTATTTCCTCCTTCCACTTTCTAAAAATATCTATTCCTTCTTTATTATCAAATAATAATCCTACAAGAGGTGGATAGTCATAATTTTTGTCACTAATAACTGTGAGTCCCCTCCAGCCTGCTTTTTCCCATAACGGAATATAAATCACATTACTACTGTAGATTTTTTCATGCGACACTTTAAAAATTTCAATATCTTCTGGTTTTTCCCCATAGATAATCTCATTAAATTGATCCATCTTTTCTAAATCTTCTTGCATTTGATATTCTTTATCTATTAAACTATTTTTTCTAGCTAATTTATATTTTTTTCATTTTCTAACCCATCTAATAAATAATAATCTTCATCAAATGCAACAAAAGTATCTAATGTACAGGAGCAATATAATGTTCTAAACATTATTTCTTCATCTTCAACAAATTTATGAAATTTTTTGAACTCACTCTCATATGGAATCATTTGCGTAATAAATATTGATACAATAATAGTCAATTTTTCTAATACAAAATCTCTTTTTGAATATTCTCCTATTTCTGAAACATTTGAAATATATACATCGATGACATTATCATTTTGCTTAATTTCTATTTCAAATTCTTGTCCATATTTCTCCTCTATATTAACTATAAATTCTGGTAGTAAGGGAAACATTTGATTGTAAATAGAAGTAGCAAATATATTTTCAAACAGTGCCAAAATAGTTGAGCCAAACTCTCTGAAATAACTATGATTCTCATAATTAACACATATATTGCAACCCATAACCTTCGTTTTTAACTCAACATTTTGAGAAGAGCTTTCCTCACTAAATTTATCTTGAAAGTATTTAGATGCTGGTTGTTCAAGTAATTGTTTCATATATTCATCAACAGAATCTTTTGTTCCAACAGCCTCAACAAAATCGTCATCATAATATCCCAGATTATATTTTAAAGCAGCTGATGATATCTCTAATCCTTGCTTTTTTAGAAAATCTGGAAAACTTATATATTGTTCAATACTCCTATTTGTTAAATTTAATAATGCAATAGCTAATAATGCATCGTAATGTGTATAGCTCTCCATTTCTGTTTTCTCATCAGTGTCATATGGGTACAACCCTAATCCAATGAATTCTAATTCATTATATTTTAATGAAGGCTCAATTCTCCCTAAACGTAATTCCAAATATTTTAATGACCTCGCAGATAAAAACAAACCTGGAATTACATTTCCTTCAAAGAAATATAAACCCATTGAAACCATAAATGCTCTTATATAATAACTTCTTGCACTCCATAACAGATCAATTTCTTCAAAAGCTCGACCTAATCGTATATAAGTTTGAATTAAATCTATTTTAGAGTTTTTATGAAATAGCTTTGTTAAAGCTCGACTATAGAATTTAATTGACTTATATACATCACTATTAAAATAATCATCTCCTCTTTTTAATAATAATTGTGAAGATTCATTATTCTTTGACTGCTTTTCTAGTAAATCAATAAGAAGTTCAAGTAACTCATCATACTGAGGACATTCCTTCAAGATATTAAGTTCCATAACACTTTTTAATTGATATAAATCAATATCATTATTAAAATTAAAATCACTAAGAATCTCGATATATGTTTGTACTATATCATCCCATTTTTCAGGATATTGTAATCTCATCATTTGATAATCAAATTTAGCTAATTTACCTCTTTTAGGATTCTCAGTATCTTGAATGAATCTCTGAAATGAATCTACTAAAAACTGAGTATGATCTTCCATTTCATTAATTATTTTTTTACCTTTATTGTGATTAGAATTCAAAGTAATCCAAAGAGTACTTAATTTTTTTAAAATTGAATAATTTTCAGAGTGTTCTTTATATATATTCTCAAGTTCTAGATACATTTCATAATATCTATCACGATCTTCATACCACCATATTATTGTCCAACAATAATCATATATAGCATTTGCATAATCCTTTATGCTACCATATTTTTTAGCTAATCTAAGGTTTCTATCCAAACCATTAACCATTGTAAATCTAAGAAACACAAACATTTGTGACACGAACCAGTGTCAATACAACTTGTGGGAC
>NZ_CAUPZT010000045.1:0-11765 GCF_963515615.1 uncultured Granulicatella sp.
CAGATGGTTCAAACAGTTGGAAGAATTACAAGCTTAAAAAAAGGATCTAAAATTGCTAAAATCCCACTGGACACAATTATTCGTCAATTAGAATTGAATGGATATATTGTAAAAGAAAGCAGGGAGAGCAATGAGTAATGATGCAATGTCACCATTAGAACGTCAAGAAAAATTAAAAGAATTAATGCTCCGATTACATCAAGGAGAAAAAGAAGAAATTATTCAAGAAGAATTTAACAAACATTTTGATTCCGTTTCTCCTTATGAAATTCAAGTGATGGAACGAAACTTGATGAAAGAAGGAATTACTTATGAAGAAATTATGCGTCTTTGTAAGATTCATGCTTCCTTAATGAGTGCAAAAGTAGAAGCTGGAGAAGGAATGCCTGATTTTGAAAAAGAAGGACATCCAGTAATGGTTTTAAAAAAGGAAAATTTAGCTCTTAGAGGAGCGATTGACCGAATTGAACGTTTGTTACAGGCTTATGTATCTTCAAAAGATGAAGAACTGTTAAAAGGATTAAAACGTCAAATTGGCTTACTTGATCAGTTTGAAAATCATTATTTAAGAAAAGAATATGCCCTATTTCCGATTATGGAATCAAAAGGAATTACAGCTCCTCCGAAAGTGATGTGGGGAGTTCATGATGAAATTAGAGAAATTTATAAAAATTTTAAACAAGCTTTTCATAATCAAACAGATGATGTCATGGAACAGTTTCTAGTAGCTAAAGAAGAATTGCTAGAAATGATTTTTAAAGAGGAAAATATTTTAATTCCTATGGTTGCTCAAGCTTTCCATGTAGATGATTGGGAAAAGATGGCGCAAGATACTCCACAATATGGCTATTGCATTGTCACTCCTGAAGCAGAATGGAAAGTAGAAAAGAAACCCTCTCCAATTCAGTCGAAAGAAGAAATTCAAGAAACAGGAGACATCCCATTATCAACTGGCTCCTTATCTTTAGAACAATTAGACTTATTATTAAACCTACTTCCAATGGAATTGTCATTTGTGGATAAGGATAACATTGTTAAATATTACAACGAAGGCAACAGTGAAGAGAAAATCTTCAAGCGCACAAAGAGTGCGATTGGTCGTGATGTTATTAATTGTCATCCACCAAAAATCCATGCCATCGTAACACAATTATTTGAACAATTACGATCTGGGAAAAAAGAAAAAGAAGAAATGTGGTTTAAAAAAGAAGATAAAATGATTCACGTAACGTATCATGCCGTACGAAATGCTCAAGGAGAGTATATGGGCGTGTTAGAATATGTCCAAAACATTGCACCATACGTGAAGAATTTTGAAAGTCAACCTCTGAAACGAGAGTTGTCTTAACCTGAGAAGATTAAAATGAATATTAAATTATCAGTAACTTCTAACAATGAAGTTGTAAATAATAAATACGGACTCTCCGAGTGATTCGGAGAGTTTTTTTATTATTAAAAGATTATTTTATGATAGTATAAATATTAAATTTTGGTTATAGATTATCTTTGTTAAAAATTGATAAAACAATAAAAAATATTTTTAAATTAAAAAATGATGAAAAAACATAAAAGATATGTTAATATATGACCATAGGAAGAAGCATAAATGAAAATAACAAAATAAAATATTTTTAAAAAGGAGGACTTATGAAAAAATATATTACAATAAATTTATATCGGTGGTTTGGAACAATAATTCTTACTATTTTAATTGCATTAGGAACAATCTTTAGCAGTTATGGAAGAACGCTGATACTCGATAATTTTTTAGCAAATAATCATAATTATTTTTTATACGGTATTGTATTAATTCTAGTAATGGCAATTACTGAAGTTTTAAAGTCTTGTTTATCAATAAATAATGCAAAGTTGATTAAAGATTGGATTGTTTCAATTGGAAGTGGCGTTAGTGAAAATATTGAAAAAATGGGATACGATAACTATCATAAGATAAAACATGGAGAGTACATATCTTGGTACACAACTGACTTAGAGCGTATTTCAACTAGTTATTTTGAACCTTTTTTAAATCTGTTTAGTAATGTAGTATTATCAACTGTATCTCTAATTATATTATTTTCTATTAATTGGAAGATAGGATCTGTGTCACTTTTATTACTAATAATTTTAATGATAGTAGGAACTCGGTTTGGAAAGAAAATAGGTATGGCATATCAGAAGTTTTCTCAATTAAGTGGTATATATACTAATACATTACAGGAATACACTTCTGCTTATGATGTTTTAAAAAATTTTAATGCACTTTCTATATTAAAAGAAAAAATCAAACAAGCTCAAACAGATCTTGAGAATCAGAGAGTTGTAGCTAAGAAATATACTTCTTTTGCTACCTTGGCATTTTATGGTTCACAAAGAATATTTGAAGGTATTATGTTTATGTTTGTTCTTTATTTAGTATTACAAAAGGAAATCAGTATTGGAATGTTACTATCAGTTCCAGCAATTCTAGCATTATTTTTAAATTCTACTGGTATGTTCCTAGAAATAGTCGTATCAATGCAAGGTATGAATGATGTTATTGAGAAGTTAGAAACTAAAATGATAGCAGAAACAATAGAATATGATAATTTATCCTTAATAGAAGGGAACAATATAACATATTCTATTGACGAGAAAAAGATTTTTGATAATTTATCTTTTAAATTTGAAAAAGGTAAAAAATACGCAATTTTAGGTCCTAGTGGAAGTGGAAAGTCTACTTTGCTCAAAATTATTTTAGGTAGAATAAATAATTTTGATGGAGAATTAAAAGTAAATGGCATTGTTAAAGAAAAGAATAAGGATGTTCTTTTTTCAAAAGAGATTGCATATGTGAGTCAAGAAGGTGCAATTTTTAATATGTCAATTAGAGAAAATATTCTACTTGGTATGAAGAAAACTGATGAAGAAATTTTTGATATTTTGAAAAAGGTTAAACTGTATGATTTAGTAAATAACTTACCTGAAAAATTAGATACGATTATTTCTTTAGATGGAAATAATTTATCAGGAGGAGAAAAACAACGTCTTACATTAGCTCGAGCATTAATACGTAATACACCATGTATTATTTTAGATGAAGCAACTTCAGCTATTGATGCTAAAACGGCGGTTGCTATAGAAGAGCAAATTGTAGAAGATTCTGAGAAAACGGTCATTATTATTTCACATCATTTAGATGATAAGATAAGCTCAAAATTAGATAAAATTTATTTTTTATAAAATCTAGGGATTCGCGCCAAATTTTTTGGCGCGTTTTTCTGTGGCTTACGTCCCATTTAAAAGATTCATTAACCTAAAACCATAACTCCTTATTTGATAAATTTCTATTCTATTGTTATAAGTTAATTTCATTAAAAAACATGCCAAATAGCGTGTAGTACAGAGTCGGAAAACTCTTTATTTTATAAATAAAGCCTTTACATTAATTGATAGGAAGAATATAATTTAAAAAAACATTAAAATGTTTGGGAGTTTTTACGAACCGTTAAGCAAAAAAGTGTGGCTCAATTATTTAAAGAAGTGGGTATAATGAGGAGGGGTAGAATGTTAAATATTAGTATAGCTAAGTTTTCGTATGGGGAAAAAGAAGTTTTAAAAGATATTCATATTCAAATTGACAATCCTAGAATTATTGGATTAGTAGCACCAAATGGAACTGGGAAATCTACACTAATAGAGATCATCGCCGGTAATCTCAATAATAGAGATGTCAGTGTTTTGTTGGATGATAAAAATTATAAGAATCATTATTTGGAAATGAAACGAAAAATTGTGAGAATGTGTAATCAAGATGATTTGTATTCTGAGTTGACAGGGTTACAACATTTACAATTTTACGCTGAAATGTGGAATATTAAACCATCATTTGTGGATGAAGTTGTCTCAAAATTACAAATGACTGAATATATTTCCAATAAAGTTTCTAGTTACTCGTTAGGAATGAAACAGAGACTTTGTTTTGCATTAGTTGTTGTAACAAATTGTGAAGTGATGCTCTTAGATGAAGTGATGAATGGACTGGATCCAGATAACGTGCAATTAATATCTAAAGTACTTCAAAGTTTAAAAAATGAAGGTAAAATAATTATCATTGCATCACATTTGTTGAATAATCTAAATAGTATTGCTGATGAGGTGTATTTCTTAAAAGATAAGAGGATTGCTTTAAAATATAATCTTGAAGATCAGTGTAATCAATCACTCGAAATACAATTTTCATCAGAGGATAGATATAAAGAGTTTACTGAACAATTTATGAATATACTATCTAATTCATCAGAATTAACCATCAGCATTAAAGATTGGAATGAGTTAGATTCTATATTTTCGTGGATTCAATCAAATTTGAAGGATATATTCAGTTTGACTTATGGAATAAAAGGTTGCGAAATCATTTATCAAGAACTGTTCCATTCAAATGATGAAGGGAGAGAGTAATATGAAAAGCCAGATTATCATGGTATTGACGAATCGACTGGTAAGAATTCAGGTAATCATTTTCCTCTCTATTGTATTAATATTTTCATTTTTACATCTCTATGAACTAAATCATCAGTATCAAATAATGAATGAATATACTCTCACAAACATAAAAATCCATGAACAATCTAAAAATAGTCTATTAATGGATCGCAAAATGTCTCAACGAGAGTTACGTGAAGATGAAAAATTATTCGTTGAGATTGATAATGCATATATAGATGCTGGAAATGCTTTTCAGAATAGAGATTATAGAAAATATATT
The DNA here is from genome assembly GCF_963515615.1 of uncultured Granulicatella sp. Classification (GTDB taxonomy): domain Bacteria; phylum Bacillota; class Bacilli; order Lactobacillales; family Aerococcaceae; genus Granulicatella. Next base: position 4,748 of record NZ_CAUPZT010000045.1, read on the forward strand.
CAATTAATGATTAAAACTTGGGAATTAGAAGACTCTATTCGTGAAAAGTATAGGATTACGATTACAAATAAAAATACTTTAGGATCTACTGCATCTAAAAATGGAATATTATTTAAAAAGCAAACACAACAGTCAATGTTGCATTATCAACAATTAGAAGGTAAAAATTTTGATGATAAGAATGTAATGAATGAATTGATAGGAATAACTGCTGTTCAGTCATTCTTACCATTATTGGATTATAAAATTCCAAATATTTTTTTCTTACCATTCCTTTTCTTATTTACGCTGGTGATGTCTAATTCTATATTTTTATCAGATTCTAAACATAGAAGTTTATTGAATGCAAAACCAATTAGTAATTTTAGATACAGTATTCAAAAAATGAGTAGTAAATGGATTGTTATAAGTTTTGTTCAATTTGTCGCATTTCTGTTCTATTTTGGTGTGATTTCTATAAAAAATGGAATAGGAGATTTTACTTTAAAAACGGTAATATTTGAAAATGATACGCCTATAACTATTTCTTATTTCAGTCTGTTTCTCATTATCCTATGCTTTGTACTGTTGTTGAATTTATTTATTGTAAGCTTATGTAGTTTATTAAACCAACTATTTAGTAATCAAATCCTAACATTTCTTTTTGGAATAATCATTATATTTTTAGAAACGGTAATGAAAGTTTTAAATGTTGAAATGCCGTATATTGGTTTTATTCCTTCGTCTTATTTTAGTTTTGGAACAGTAATATATGGGGTTAAAAATGAGTTCTATTTAAATGGACACTTTTCAATGGTTCGAGGAGTGTTAGTACTTGTAATTACTAGTGTAATTTGTTTTATATTTTCAATTGTAATAATGACTTTGAAGGAAAAGAGGGAGCGTTATGAAAAAATTTTCCTCCATTAAATTAGATTATAACTATTTAGTTTCAACGGGTTACTTTATAAAGCTTCCTATCATTATGGTTGTTATGTTTATATTATTGATAGGGTATAACAAATGGGTTCCTACAGAAACACCACAAAAAGTATTAAATACTCAATTTATGATGATGGATGACTTGCAGGCATTAATTGCTAAAGACTACAGTATGCCAAGTAATGTTCGAGAAGAGTCGGAAATACAAATTGCTCAAATTTATCAAAACTTGTCTGAAGAAAATTTTAGTTATAAAAAGTCTGTTACTTCAAAAAAACTATTGTCCATTTATATAGAACGGATTAGGTTATTAAAAAATCTTAAAACTTTGTTGCCCAATTATATGGATAAGTTGCCTGATATTAGTAAATTGGAAGATGAAAAGATTATTTTAGAATATTTAAGTGAAAGTAATCAAGATTATTTGCATTATAAAACTAGTTATGTAGTGATAAAAAATATTCTTTATTTTCTTGCTTTAGGTGGATTTTTATTTCTTTATATTTTCATGGTTGCTAATTTTCATAAGCGAAAACTATCTCATAAAAGTTTACTCAAAGCGTTATCTATTTCGGTTGTACGTCTAAATATAGATGAGTGGTTTTATACGCTGGGATTGTTTTATTTCTTACCAGTAATTATAGTTTTGATAGGAATTTCTTTATATTGTATAGCTTTTGATATTAATTTTTTTAACTATCCATTTTTAATGACAACGTTAAATGGTCCAAGAATCTATTCAGCTTATCATTTGTTGTTTATATCAATCTTTTATCCAGTAGTGTCAACTTATATTTGTTATATTTTTGAAAAAATTCTTGTGTTCCTTTTTAAAGATGAAATATTATCGATTATTTGTATCCTTACTTTAATCGTTACTTGTACTATTTTTGGTCTATTTAATACCCCATTTGGGATGATGATAGTGTTCCAATGATTCAAAATAATCAGTCTCTTACTATAGGATTTTTATTATTAACTACGTGTATGCTGTTGACTTTTTATATTACGAAGTATTTATTTATAAAATTTTTAAATATAAGATAAAGTTAAAGGAAGAATGATGCACTGAAAAAATGCCGTTATAATTTGCTATGTTAGCTTTTTTAGAGGTGTTAAGGTGGAGAAAAGAAATGATTCTATATAATTTGACATTTGTAGTAATTTACAATACAATTGCATTACATTTCAAGGAGGTGTGATGATGGGAAAAACTGCTACCATTAATGTAAGAGTTGATGAAGATGATAAAAAATCAGCTGAATTTGTGTTAAATCAACTAGGAATGCCAATGTCTACGCTAGTTACTTTACTTTTAAAACAAGTTTCGCTAACAAAGAGCATACCATTTAATATTTCTTTACCTGTGACTCCTTATTCAGAAAGTATTGAAAATATGACTTCTGAAGAATTCGGTAAAATGATGGTTCAAGAATATCATAATGCTGAAGGGGAACATGTTCGTCCGGTTAATGAATTTTTTAATGAGTTTAGGATGAAAATTGATGACTAAAATAGAAGTAAAAATTACTAAAAATGCTGAAAAAGATATGATGTTAATTTATGAATATATTTTAAATGACTTGAAATCTCCACAAACTGCATTAAAATATTTCAATCAATTAGCATCATCAATAAATAGTTTAAATTTATTTCCTGAGAGATGTCCAATAGTTAAAGAATTTATTAAACTAGGAATTAAAATTAGACGTCTTAATGTCAATAACCATGCTATATTTTATAAATATGAGAATCATATAGTTACTATACTTAGAGTGTTTCATGCTTCAAGTCATTTAGAAAAACTGATAAAAGATTTAGAGTAACAATTCAATTGAACAACTCCAATTTCTGGATAGATTCTGTCTATTGAGAGATTGGAGTTATTTGTATTTTTCTCTTTTCAAGTGCTAGTGGCTATGTTACAATCGTGTTGTTTATAGAACATAAACGTTTAAAATTTAATAGACAACAAAGGAGTTAAAAACACCATGTATTTAGAGATGTTTTTAGGTGCAGTTGCAGGTTTAAGTTTGTTCTTGTACGGAATGAAATTAATGGCGGATGGATTGCAAAAATTTGCAGGAGATAAGCTAAAAAGTATCGTTCGTACGTTAACAAAAAATCGTTTGATGGCTGTTTTAGTTGGGATGTTCGTCACAATGGTGATTCAAAGTTCAAGTGCTACATCAGTAATGGTAGTCGGATTTGTGAATGCCAGTATTATGACGATTGAACAAGCAGTCGGTGTAATTTTTGGTGCCAATATTGGTACGACAATTACAGGTCAAATGGTTTCCTTTAATCTTTCTCAATGGGCACCTATTGCAATTGGTACAGGAATTTTAATGGGAGCAATTGTGAAGAATCCTAAGATGAAAGAATTAGCTGAAATCTTAGTAGGGTTTGGAATTTTGTTCATCGGTATGAACTATTTAAAAGACGCTTTAGCGCCACTAAAAGATTTACCAGCCTTTACAGAATGGATTGTCAATTATGGACATAATCCACTATTTGGAGTAGCTATTGGATTTATTATGACATTAGCACTTCAAAGTTCTTCTGCTACAATTGGGGTATTGATTGCCTTAGCTTCTCAAGGAGTTTTACCATTTACAACAGCTCTTTATATTATTTTTGGGGATAATATTGGAACTTGTACTACTGCTTTAATAAGTAGTTTAGGAACATCTAGAAGAGGTAAACAAGTTGCAGTAATTCACTTAAGTATCAATATTATCGGTACTATTTACTTCATGCTGTTTTTAACAGGGATTTTAACAAATATTGTAACATCTATGGATGCTACTGATGTTGCAAGACAAATTGCGAATGCTCATACACTATTTAACATTGTAAATGTTATTGTTTTATTCCCATTTGCTAATGTGTTATTGAAATTAGCGGACTTCATTATTCCAGAACCACAAGCTGAAACAATGGAAGAAGAAGAGAAACTAGTATCTTATTTAGACAAACGTATTTTAGTAACACCATCGATTGCGTTACAAAATACAATGTATGAATTTGCAGCGATGTCTCATGCGGCAGACAAAACTTTAACATATGCGATTGATGCCATTCGTTTACGTAGTCAAGAAAAAATTGAAAAAGCATTTGCTTCAGAGCAAAAAGTGAATCAATTCCAAAAAGCAATTGTGGAATATTTAGTAGAAATTTCTCAACAAAATGTTTCAACAACTGACCAAGAAACTATTGATGAATTATTTAGTACAGCTAACGACGTAGAACGTATTAGTGACCATGCAGAAAATATTGCAGATTTTGCGAAAGCTGTATTAGAACGTGATATTGTATTAGATGAAAAGACTTTATTAGAATTAGAACATGTATTTGACTTAGTACAAAAAGGATTTGCAATGTCGATTGATACTTTATCAACTGGTAATTTAGTGAAAGTTAAAGAAGTGATTACAATCGAGCGAGAAATTGACCGATTGAAAATTGAAATTCGTGATAAATATATGAAACGTATGAATAAGGGAATTGCGAGTGCCGATTCAGGTATTTTCGTCATGGATTTATTGAGTAACTTAGAACGTATTAGTGACCACTTTAGAAATATTGGTGAGACTGTTCAAAGATTAGGACGTCCAGTGGTCGTAACAGAATAAACTGATGAGAAGATGATGCCATTTGGTGTCATCTTTTTTAGTGATTAATTGTTATTTATAGATAATTATAGTACAATCAATAAGGATAAAAATGTTATTAAAAAGGAGAATTTCATGTTAAAAGTTTCAAACGTAAGTTTATTATTTTCAGATCGTAAATTATTTGATGAAGTAAATATTTCATTCACACCTGGCAACTGTTATGGAGTTATCGGTGCAAATGGTGCGGGTAAATCTACATTTTTAAAAATCTTGTCTGGTGAATTACAACCAACAACTGGGGAAGTTATTTTAGATCCTCATGAACGTTTAACTGTCTTGAAACAAGATCACTTTGCTTTTGAAGATGAACGTGTAATTGATACTGTTATTATGGGACATAAACAATTATTTGATATTATGAAAGAAAAAGATGCCATCTACATGAAAGAAGATTTTTCTGATGAAGATGGAATTCGTGCTGCAGAACTTGAAGGAGAGTTCGCAGAATTAAATGGTTGGGAAGCGGAAAGTGATGCTTCACAATTATTACAAGGTTTAGGAATTGCAGAAGACTTACACTACAAATTAATGAGTGAATTAGTGGAAGCTGAAAAAGTAAAAGTATTATTAGCTCAAGCATTATTTGGTAAACCTGATGTACTATTACTAGACGAGCCAACAAACGGTTTAGATGCTAAATCAATCGCATGGTTAGAAGAATTTTTAATTAATTTTGAAAATACAGTTATTGTTGTTTCCCATGACCGTCACTTCTTAAATAAAGTGTGTACACATATGGCTGACGTTGACTTTGGTAAAATTAAATTATTCGTAGGGAACTATGATTTCTGGTTACATTCAAGTCAATTAGCAGCTAAATTAATGGCAGACCAAAATGCTAAAAAAGAAGAAAAAATTAAAGAATTACAAGAATTTATCGCTCGTTTCTCTGCGAACGCTTCTAAATCAAAACAAGCGACATCTCGTAAGAAAATGTTAGATAAAATTACATTAGACGATATTCAACCATCAAGCCGTAAATATCCGTTCGTTGGATTTACTCCTGCAAGAGAAATCGGAAATGATTTATTAATGGTTGAAGGATTATCAAAAACTATTGATGGCGAAGTGATTTTTGAAAATGTAAGTTTCCAATTGAAAAAAGATGATAAAGTTGCTTTCTTAAGTCGTTCAGATATTGCGATTACAACATTATTCAAAATTTTAACAGGGGAAATGGAAGCAGATAGCGGTACATTCAAATGGGGAGTAACAACTAGTCAAGCTTACTTACCAAAAGATATGACGGAAGAATTCTCGAATCCACAATTAAATATTTTAGAATGGTTACGTCAATATGCACCGGTTGAAGAACAAGATAATACATTCTTACGTAGCTTCTTAGGTCGTATGTTATTCTCTGGAGACGATGTTATGAAACAAGTAACAGTTCTTTCAGGGGGAGAAAAAGTCCGTTGTATGTTATCTAAATTAATGTTATCAAAAGCAAATGTTTTATTATTAGATGACCCAACAAACCACCTAGACTTAGAATCTATTACAGCATTAAATGACGGCTTAATTGCCTTCAAAGGTTCATTATTATTCTCAAGTCATGATCATGAGTTTATTCAAACAACAGCGAACCGTATTATTGAAATCGGACCAAAAGGTGTTGTGGATCGTCTAGAATCAACATATGATGAATTCTTAGAAAATGACGAAGTTCAAGCACGTGTAGATGCTTTATATCAATAAGATCGACTTTAATTTGCTATAGGAGAGAAGCGCTATGAAAAAAATTTATTTTGCCAGTCCATTATTTTCAGAAATGGAATTAGCTTTTAACGAAAGTTTTGTTAAACGAATTCGTGAAGAATATCCACAATTGGAAGTTTATCTTCCACAAGAACAAATGGCGATTAATGATAAAAATTCTTTTGCAGATTCAACGATGATTGCTAGATATGATACAGATGCGTTGCTAGATGCAGATTTAGTCATTGCCATTTTAGATGGTGCGATTATTGATGCAGGTGTTGCTAGTGAGATTGGAATTGCATATCAAGCTGGTATTCCAATTTTGGCTTTATATAGTGACAGTCGTCAATATGGGGCTGAAAATGCAGAAAAATTAGTAGCCTTACAAGAAGTTGCTGAATCTCAATTCCCATATGCAAATTTATATACAGTAGGTCTCATTAAATTAAGAGGGGAAGTCTTCTCAAGTACGCAAGAATTACTAGAAGCTTTACCAGCTTATATTATGGCTTAAAACACATGAAATAAATTCGACACTCTAAACGATAACAAGAGTGTCGAATTTTTATTTTGGAAGACATATGAGAATGCTAATTTCCCTATTGTAAAAAATTATATTAAACGATAAAATAAAAACGATATCAATTTAATAATGTAAATTAATAAAAAGTGGGGATTTGTATGATTACACTGAATCAAGTTCGTTTAAAAACAAGAGA
>NZ_CAUPZT010000046.1:0-11546 GCF_963515615.1 uncultured Granulicatella sp.
TAAAAAACACCCCAAAAGTTAGATTTTTCATGTCTAACTTTTGGGGTGCAGTACAAATCAGGTGTTTATACTTGATTGTACGCCTATATTCGTTTACAGGATTATTTTACTAAATCAATGGCTTTTTGGGTGTTGGCAAAGTGTAATTTGGCAACTTTACTGAGTAATTCCATGCCATCGTATTCTAAAATATTACTAGCTAATTCATCTACGGATGCGTTAGCACCAGATAGTAGAGGGTATCCATATTCTTTAGACAATGTTTTTAATCCTTCTAAAAATGCATCTCTAGCAATCATTGATGCTGCAGCTACTGCAATATGATGGCTTTCACCTTTTGTTTTAAAATATGTAATTGATTTAAGAGGAGCAGATTGATCTCCTAAATAACGATAATAGTTCGATGGAGAACAAAATTCATCAATTAATATAGCTTGAAGCAAATCAGGATTGATTTGTTGGTATAATCGTTTAATCGCTTGATTATGAAGAAGAGCTTTCATCTCATTTAAATTTTTGGTTTGTTGTACTTCATTATATTTTTCAGGCCATAAAGTAAGTAATTTATAGGGGATTAATGCTTTAATTTTTGGAACAATTTCTTGAATTTGAACATCGGTTAAATTTTTTGAATCCTTAACACCCAGTTGTTGTAATTCTTTAATAAGATTTTTTGGAACAAAAGCACATGCAACAGTTAATGGACCAAAATAACTTCCTGTTCCAACCTCATCACTACCAATGACACTCCAATTTGAAAAGCCTTCTGGAAGTCCATTTGTATCATAGTTTGTTTTCTTCGTACTTGTTAAAGCTGTTAAATCATGTTTTTGGATAAATTTATCTACAGCTGTTCCTTGTAAAACAACTTTACCGGATTTGTAAGCCGTAACGGATAAAGAAGGAAGTTTTAATTGATAATGTGCATGAGGGGGGATTTGATGGATAGCCTCGTGATAAATTTCCCCTAAGTGTTGAATGGTTTGTTCGTCTAATAATAATACTGATGTTGCCATAATAACCTCCGAGTAATAAAAAGAGACTGAAAGGTCAGCCTCTTTTAAACATTAATGTACCATTTTGATGACACAGCATGTTTGATGACGTTGTGTCTTTTTTGGACATACTCCAATGTCATGATGTAAGTTTTCGCAGACATGTTCAATGATATCTGCGTTAATATTTTGATGTAAGATGACACCGTATTGTTGATTTAAATTGTCAAAAATAACAAGTGATGGATTCGTCTCGACCATCATTTCTTGAGCAATTTGTTGATCTTTTTCATACTCTTGATGAACGAGTTTACTCGCTTTATCTTCGTAGAACATTTTTTCATCAAGTCCAATAATTTGAATAATTTCCTGTAATAATTCAGGGGTATATTCTTTATGAAGAAGATGTAGTTGTGTTTGCAATTCCATTAAAAAGGCTCTACCTAATTTTTTTCCCTGTAGTAGAGCTGCCTTATAGGATAGCGAAGCGTCATAGATTTTTGTATAGATTTCGTTTCGTAAGTCAATATTTTTAACATTTAATTGATTATTCTTCATATACTGAGTAACCGATTTGAAATTATGAAAAGGAAGGAAATGGACATGTACTTTATGAGGAGTCCGTTTAATAAATTTCATAACTTCTTGTTCGCATTTATAACATTGTTTCCCAAGTGGATTAATGAAAAGATAACAATCAAAAATTCTCTCAGTTGAAGAAGTGGGATGAATACGACTCAGTTCACTATTCTCATTAGTCTTCACCTCGAACTAAATCTCCTTTCTTTATACTGTAATCTTATTGTAACAGAAATTTGAAAAAAATATGAATAAAAAGCCTTGAATTTTCTATTTTTTTTCGTTTGCACGTAATGCACGTCTAATTTTACTGATGGGTTGAAGGGGTTTAATTCCATGACGATTCAAGATTTCTAAAAAGATTTCTTTTCCTTTTTCTAAATCTTCGACTTCCATTTCAAGTTCATAATCTGTCTGACCTGAGTAATGACTTTCATCTAGAACAAGTAAACAGCCTGGGCTTAAGATTCCTTCTAATCGATGAGTTGTTAGAGTGGCTGTAGGTGAGATGTTCGATAAATGAATTCCTTGTTCTTCTAGCGCTAACTTAATACTAGTTGGAAGCAAGAAAATATCTTCTTCAATCCACCATTGTAATTGTTCTGCTGGTAATTCTTCAGTAATTTCAATGACCTCACAGTCTGATTGAGGGATTTTCAATGTGATTTCTCCCGTTTGTTGACCTTCAATAAGGCGAATTCGAAGAGCAGAACGATTGTTTTCCAATTGTTGATGACAATCATAATATTGATTCGTTTGCGTAATCTCTTTCGTGAAAATAGAGTTAAATTCTTCTTTTAAAGCGACATATTGTTCTCTTGTTAGAAGATTTTTATATTCTTTTTCTAAATGGGGCATGATTCAACCTCTTTCTATTTCAAACTTTTTCTACTTTAGCTTAAATTGTTTAGAATTACAAATAAAAACTATTGAGGATTTTTTAAGATTACTCAAATTTCTTTTAGACTCAGCAATAAATATGCTATGATAGTAAGGATGAGATTAAAGTAGGTGAGTAAATGGAAGAAAAATATTTACCAGAAGTTGAAGATTGGGATGCTTTTTTAGCACCTTATAATCAAGCAATTGAAGAATTAAAAATTAAATTAAAAGGGATTCGTCTTCAATATCGACAAAAAGGAAAACATGCTCCAATAGAATTTATTACGGGACGTGTGAAAACACCTGACAGTATCCGTGAAAAAATGCAAGTGAGAAAAATTTTAACAGAAGATTTTTTAGACGGCGTACAAGATATTGCAGGATTACGGATTATGTGCCAATTTGTAGATGATATTTTTGAAGTGGTACGATTACTCCGTCAGCGAAATGATTTTACAATTATTATTGAACGAGATTATATCCATCAAAAGAAAGCAAGTGGCTATCGTTCTTACCATGTTGTATTAGAATATCCTGTCCAAAGAATTGAAGGGGAAGAGAGAATTTTAGTAGAAATTCAAATTCGTACATTAGCGATGAATTTCTGGGCAACGATTGAACATTCGTTAAATTATAAGTATAAGGGAGAATTCCCAGAAATTATTCATGAACGATTAGAAAGAGCGGCAGAAGCAGCCTTCTTATTAGATGAAGAAATGTCGCAAATTCGAGAAGAAATTCAAGAAGCTCAATATATTTTCTCTACTAATAAAGAAAATCAACGAAAAAGAAAATCCTAATGGATAGTAGGTGAATGAATGAAAGTAGGGTTATTTTATAATCAATCAGAAAAAAGCCAAAAGGTAGCACAAGAATTCATGAATGTTTGTTGCCATAAGGAATTTGAACGTGATGATGAAAATCCAGATGTCGTTATTACAATTGGGGGAGATGGGACTTTACTTGGTGCTGTCCATCATTACAAATCTCAATTAGATCATATTCGTTTTGCAGCGATTCATACAGGTCATTTAGGATTTTATACAGATTGGCGAGACTTTCAAGCAGGAGAATTGATTGAAAGCTTAAAGCATGATCAAGGAGAAAGTGTGAGCTATCCTTTATTAGATGTTACGTTAGAAAAAGAAGATAGAACAACTGAAAATCATATTGCCTTAAATGAAGCAACATTGAGAAAAGTGAATGGCACACTTGTTTGCGAAGTACTGATTAATGGAGAATTATTTGAGAACTTTAGAGGAGATGGCGTTTGTGTGGCTACTCCAACAGGGTCAACAGGTGTGAATAAGTCATTAGGAGGAGCGATTGTTCATCCAAGAGCAGAAGTGATGCAAATGACGGAAATGGCTTCGATTAATAATCGTGTATACCGTACATTAAGTTCACCAATGATTTTTGCTCCAGAAGAAGTGCTAACATTATTACCACATAGTGAAAATGGAATGGTTCTATCGATGGATCATTTAACCTATGATGCGAATGATATTGTAAAAGTACATTTGACGATTAGTAAAAAGCGTGTTTCTTTTGTTCGCTATCGTCATACTCATTTTTGGGATAGAGTGGAAAACTCTTTTATTGGAGCAAGAGAAATAGATTAGAAGAAAGATAATGAGGGAAATCATTGAATTTAACATGGACTTATCCGTATTCATCACCGATGATGATGCGTAGTTTTTTACAAGAAAAAGGAATTACAAAAACATTTTTAGCCCATGTCAAACGAAATGGGAAATTACTCGTCAATGGTCGAGAGGAAATTGTTTTAAAGACTTTAGTGCCGGGTGATGTACTCACAATGGTGATTCCTCCAGAAGGTGAGCATGAAACGGTTGTTCCTAGTCATATTCCATTGGATATTTTATTTGAAGATGACTATTTACTAATTGTGAATAAGCCACAAGGAACAGCTTCGATACCATCTCAATTACATCCGGATCAATCAATGGCGAATCGTGTGAAAGGTTATTTAAAAACGACGAGAACCCAAGATTGTGTGACACATGTTGTAACGAGATTAGATCGTGATACAACGGGCGTAATGATGTTTGCCAAGCATCGTGTGGTTCATGCGTGGATGGATCAGGCGCTTCGAAATAAAATGATTCAAAAAACGTATCATGCAATTGTGACGAAACAGGATGTTTTGAAAGAGCATGATTTGATTGATGCGCCGATTGGTCGAACGGATGATTCGATTATTAATCGTTGTGTGAGACCGGATGGGAAGCCTTCTTTAACGGAGTATTGGTTAGAGGAGACGTATCAGCATAGTCAATTGGTGAAGATTCGTTTGCATACGGGGCGTACGCATCAGATTCGTGTGCATTTTAGTTGGCTTGGTTGTCCGTTGTTAGGGGACGATTTATATGGTGGCGAGAAGATTGAGCCTCTTGTGAGGCAGGCGCTTCATTGTAGTCAGTTGGATTTTGTTCATCCGATGACGGGTGAGAAGATGTGTGTGAAGGCTCCGTTGCCGACGGACATGGCGGAGTGGATAGAGAAAGATAGATACAAATAGATAGATATAAATAAACTTTCCTATAGAACTAGGACGCCAGTAGCCAGCTATGCTGTCTCTTGGCTAAAATTTGAGCCTAAGGTCTCAAATTTCCCTGTAATAAAAGCCAGGTGGCTTTTATTACTCGTACTATGGGAAAGTTTATTTGTATCTTCGTAGGGGAAGGGAGGAAGGGGCGTACTAGAATGTGCTCAAGGGCTTCAGTAGCCAGCTTTTCTGTCTCATCGTACTATGGGAAAGTTTTCTAACAACAATAAAACCCGAGAAAGCAATCTAACTTTCTCGGGTGTTTCTTTTAGTTATTATAATATTGTTGGATTCCTTGAACGATTCCGTCTACTAATTTTTGTTGGTATTCTTTTGTACGAATTTTTTGTGATTCTTTTGAATCGTCCATATAGCCTAATTCTAATAAAACAGCTGGTTTGTTTGTTTCACGTAATACGGCAAAACTCTTCGCTAATAATCCAGCATCTTTTGCTTGAGTCGTTGCTAAAACAGATTGATGAATATATGAACCTAGTTTATAACTATATTTCAATCGAGTAGGATTATCATGCCATTTTTTATTAATGACAGAAGGAATATTTCCAGTTGGTAAGTACGTATATGTTTGAATCCCATCTTCACCACTATCTAGTCCATGACCTGTTGCATTAAAATGAATACTAATAAACATATCTGCATTTGTTTCATTCGACATTTTAGAACGTTCAGTCACGAAATCAACAAAAACATCTGTTGAACGGCTCATAATAACTGTATAACCTAGTGATTCAAGTTTAGTTTTTAATTGCTGAGAAACTTGAAGGGTTAAGTCTTTCTCTTTTAATCCTAAATATTGTGCGCCAGGATCTTTACCACCATGACCAGGGTCTAGGAAAATCACTTTTTGATAGTTACTTGTGGCAAATGGTAATTCATTTGAAACGGTGTTCTCTTTAATTTCTCGAATCCATGCACCATTTTCTTTAAAGCTATGAAGAGCGCCATTAATGATATGAGAACCTGTTACATATAGCCCATTTCTATCTAGATAGAACCATGCTTGATAAGAAGAATCATAAACCCACTCATTTTTTGCCATGTATCCACCTGATTTTAAGTAATAATCATCTTTCCAAGTGTTTTGAGCAAAACGTCCATTAGATGTAAGGTAGAACCATGATTGATAGGTAGCATCGAAAATCCATTCGTTTTCTGCCATTGCACCAGAAGGTTTTAAATAGTACGCATCTTTCCATTGATTCGTTAATAGAATTCCTTGTGCATTAAAAATATACCAATGTTGGTTAATCGTCATCCATTCATTTTGAGCTAAAGTTCCAGAAGACTTTGCATAATACCAATGATTATTTTCAAAAATCCATTCGCTACTTGCCATTTTTCCGTCTTTATGGAAGTAGTAGGAATTCCAGAATGTTTGTTTTAAGCTCTCGCCTTGTTCATTGTAGTAGTACCAAGCACCATCTACTTGTTTCCATTGATTTTTAATAGTTGAAGTAGAAACTGCTACTTTACTCGTTAACTCTTGTTTAGCATCAGTTGTTTCTTGAGCAAAAATTGGAGCAGAAGCACATAGGCAAGCACTTACGAGTAAAGTTGATAAGAAAAGTCTTTTTTTCATAACGCATCTCCTAATCATGTATTTGCTATCAGTGTAACAAAATCAATGAATAAAATCTATAAAAATAAAGGTATTCATATTGTCAATTTTGTAGGATAAAAGGTATAATCATTTTATGTAAAAAATAATAATTTAATAGAGGTGATTCGATGTCTGAAATGGCTTATGAATTTGATGAAATTTTAGAACAAATTCATCATACATTAAAAACAGATGATAAGCAGCAATTTAAGGAAATATTTTTAGAAAACCATACTTATGACCAAGCACAAATTTACTTGTCGTTAAGTGAGGAACAACGTCAATTGGTGTATCAGTATCTGTCGCCTGAAGATATGGCACCGGTATTTGAAATTATTGAAGAAGATGTGGAAGATGTGGAAGAATATCTTCGTGAAATGGATGAGCGTTATGCTGCAAGAATGTTGGCAGAAATGTATGCAGATAATGCGGTAGATATTTTGCAACAAGTACAAGAAGATGAAGTTAGAAAATATTTACGCATGATGCCTCATAAAACTTCCAATGAAATCCGTGTATTATTAAATTATGAAGATGATACAGCAGGAGCGATGATGACTACAGAAATTATTGCCATTCATGAAAGTCAAACAGTAGGTAGTGCTATGACGACTGTTAAAAAGATGGCAGAAGAAGCAGAAACGATTTATTACGTCTATGTAGTAGATGAAGAGAATCGATTAAAAGGTGTCTTAACACTGAAAGACTTAATTGTTCATAAAGAAGATGTGAAAATTAGTGAAATTATGGTGGATCGTGTTGTTTCAGTAGAAGTACAAGCAGCACAAGATGCCGTAGCAAAAATGATTCGAGATTATGATTTCTTAGCCATTCCAGTTATTGATGAAGAAGAAAAATTAATTGGGATTATTACAGTTGATGATGCCATTGACGTTATCGATGAAGAAGCAACAAGTGATTACTCTGGTTTAGCAGGGGTAGACGTAGATGAACAATCAGTGAATCCATTTATTGCAGCATCTAAACGTTTGCCATGGTTAATTAGTTTATTATTCTTAGGGTTAACGACGGCAGCCTTGTTAAGTCGTTATGAAGGCATTATTGGACAAGTAAGTGTATTATCTATCTTTATTACATTAATTACAGGTACAGCAGGGAATGCTGGTACACAATCATTAGCCGTTGCTGTTCGTAAAATTGGGTTAACAGAAGATGAACCTTTGTTTATGAAGACAATTTTATCAGAAGTTGCAACAGGGATTATTAGTGGGATTGCGACAGGCTTAATTATTTTTATTGTAGTAGGTTTGTGGCAAGTAAACTGGATTTTAGGTGGCATTATTGGAGTGTCAATGTTCTTTGCAATTACAGTAGCAACGATTGCGGGAAGTTTAATTCCATTATTAATTGACTCTATGGGATTTGATCCTTCATTTGCGAGTGGTTTATTTATTACGACCGTCAGTGACTTAACGAGTGTGTTTGTTTATTTCACCATCGCAAGTATGTTTCTTGAGAAATTTTTAGGAAATTAAATAGATAAATGGCTCCACCTCAAAAAAAGGAAGAGCCATTTTTTTATTGTTCTGAAACTTTGTAATACATTGCTTTTTTCAGTGCGTCTGAAGTTAGGGCAGATTGAGTACCAAATAAACGATCTTTTGTTGAATCAGAAGTATCCTTATGTCCTTCAATGAGACCATAAGTAACGACTTGATTTTTAGGAACAAAAGTCATAATCGCACTTCCTACAGCAGGTTGATTATCCAATGGAGTGAAAATCCAGTTTAACAACCCTTCTTGATACTGAGTTTGAGTTGGCTGAACTTTCAAAGTGGAGTCTTTAACAGAAACTGTTCCATTTTCGTGGAACGTTAATTCTTGTCCATAGTCATTTCTCCATATTCCTTTAATACTTGCTAAATTTCCTGTTTTAATTTCTTCAAGATTCATGGAAGTAGAAGCAGTAGGATTCTTTTGCTGAACAGTCACTTTCTTAGGTTCTTGAGTGGTTGGTTCATTTTTAGTTTCTGGTGCAGGTTTAGCGGAAGTAGTTTGTGCTTTACTAGTTGTTGTAGCATGTTCCGTTGTTGTTGAACTGCTAGTAGTCGCCACAGAAGTAGTCGTAACTTGTTTCGATTCTGTAGAATGACTTTTACAAGCTGTTAAAATGAATAGACTAGTAAGTAATAGTAAATAATTCTTTTTCATAAAGTTACCTCCTATATGGTATTATAATAGTACAAATGAACAGAGAAATCGATGGTTTTGACAAAAAATTAAAAAAATTAAGATAAAATTTTATAAAAGTGTTGACAGGAATAGTGAATTACTGTAGACTATAGGAGTTGAGAAAACAAGCAGAAGCATCCCGCTTCTCGCCTAAGTTGACAAAAGTCCTTGGGCCGATAGTAATGTTTAATTAATGAAGACATTGGCAGCGGGGATAGTTTGTTCTCGTTGCTTTTTTGCTTTTTTCTCTCAAAAATTTTGGAGGTGAACAATCATAGCAAAAGATATGATGGTCAATGATGGAATTCGAGCTCGTGAGTTACGTGTTATTGACAATAACGGTGAACAGATTGGTGTTCAAACAAAAAACGATGCATTACGTTTAGCAGAACAAGCTGGACTAGATTTAGTTTTAGTTTCGCCAAATGCAAAACCACCAGTTGCTCGAATTATGGATTATGGTAAGTATCGCTTTGAGCAACAAAAGAAAGAACGTGAAGCTCGTAAAAATCAAAAAGTCATCAATATCAAAGAAGTGCGTCTAAGCCCTACAATCGATGAAAACGACTTTAATACGAAATTGAAAGCTACACAGAAGTTTCTTGAAAAAGGCGACAAAGTGAAAGCTACAATCCGCTTTAAAGGCCGTGCCATTACTCATAAAGAGATTGGACAAAAAGTTTTAGAACGTTTGGCAGAACAAGTTAGTGAACTTGCAACTGTCGAACAAAAGGCAAAAATGGACGGACGAAGCATGTTCTTGATGTTAGCGCCCAAAAATGACAAGTAAAAAGTAACAGGAGGAAAGTCTCATGCCAAAACAAAAAACACACCGTGGTTCAGCTAAACGTTTCAAACGTACAGGTGGTGGAGGATTAAAACGTTCACAAGCCTTCACAAGCCACCGTTTCCATGGTAAAACTAAGAAACAACGTCGTCACTTGCGTAAACAAACAATGGTTCACGCTACTGACATCAAACGTATTAAACAACAATTAAGTCAAATGCGTTAATTCAGCACGCAAAACTATTACATTTTCTAGACAGTCGCAAGAGACTGAAAGACCAAGGAGGAATTAATTATGCCACGTGTTAAAGGTGGAACAGTTACTCGTCGTCGTCGTAACCGTGTTTTAAAATTAGCTAAAGGTTACTACGGAGCGAAATCAAAATTATTTAAAACAGCTAAACAAGCAGTCATGAAATCATACATGTATGCTTACCGTGACCGTCGTCAAAAGAAACGTGACTTCCGTAAATTATGGATTGCACGTATTAATGCGGCAGCTCGCTTAAACGGATTAAGCTACAGCAAATTAATGCACGGCTTAAAATTAGCTGGTATCGAAATGAACCGCAAAATGTTAGCTGACTTAGCAGTTAACGATGCAGCAGCATTCACTGTTTTAGCTGAACAAGCTAAAGCAGCATTAGCTAAATAATTATCTGAGAGATTATTTACACTTTGTAAAGGAATCACTCGATATTCCAATTAGATAAACCACCATTGAGCCCCGTTAAACTCAATGTGAAGAAATACCAAGAAGAATTTGGAGGAAATAATCGTGCGTACAACATTTATGGCAAAAGCTAGCACTACTGAACGTAACTGGGTTGTAATCGACGCTACTGATGTACCATTAGGACGTCTTTCAGCTGTTGCTGCAAGCATTTTACGTGGAAAAAATAAACCAACATTTACACCTAACGTTGATACTGGTGATTTCGTAATCATCATCAACGCTGATAAAGTTGCCTTAACAGGTAAAAAAGTAACTGATAAAGTTTACTATCACCACTCAAACCACCCAGGTGGATTGACTGCTCGTACAGCTGGTGAATTACGTGCAAACAACTCTCGTAAATTAGTTGAATTATCAATCAAAGGCATGTTACCTAAGAGCTCTTTAGGACGTCGTCAATTTACTAAATTACATGTTTACGGTGGAGCTGAACATCCACATGCTGCACAACAACCAGTAGCAGTAGACATCCAATCACTAATTTAAGGAGGAAAAAGCATTGGCTCAAGCACAATACCGCGGCACTGGACGCCGTAAAAACTCAACTGCCCGTGTTATCTTAGTACCAGGGACAGGTAAAATTACTATTAACAAAAAATCAATCGAAGAATACATTCCATTTGCTTACTTACACGAAGTAATCAAACAACCTTTAAACATTACTGAAACAATCGGAACTTACGATGTATTAGTAAACGTTAATGGTGGTGGATTCACTGGTCAATCAGGAGCTATCCGTCATGGTATCGCTCGTGCATTATTAACAGTTGATCCTGATTTCCGTGGCGCTTTAAAAGCTGCTGGTTTATTAACTCGTGATCCTCGTATGAAAGAACGTAAAAAACCAGGTCTTAAAAAAGCTCGTAAAGCTTCACAATTCTCAAAACGTTAATCGATTCGATTATATCAACGTTTACAGACATTCAAGAATTTTCTCTTGGATGTCTTTTTTTGTCTAAAAATCAAGAGTTTCCACCAAAATTTTCACCATCATTTTTTTAGACTACAAAATGCAATATCTCCAACAGTCTGATTTACAGTATCTTTTGTGTTTACATAAGTCTTAGTTATTTCTTTATCACTGTGAGTTAAAGCTTCTGAAATAGCGTTTAATGATGTTCCAGCCTGTCTTGCCAAAGTTGCTCCGGTGTGTCTTAATTTGTGAGGTATGGTGTGAGTAAGTT
>NZ_CAUPZT010000047.1:0-11450 GCF_963515615.1 uncultured Granulicatella sp.
TCTTTTGTTCTTGCTTAGCCACTTTACTCTCCTTCTGAATATAGTTTTCCTTCTGGTGTCAAAATGAGGACTCCATAATAGAGTTGCAAACAATCTTCACAGGACTCACAATATTCACATTCATTTTCATTCCAAAATGCACAAGAAAACTTCTTCTCACGTTTCTTTTGATATTGTGCTGTATATTTTTCTAATAATTCTTGATAAAGTTTTTTTGCTTCTTCTATAGTGGAACAAGATTCTTCTAGAACAATCATCTCTTTCCAATCGTCCATCATCCACCAAGGTTCATCGACCCCTTTTGTCTGAATAACACAATACATACAATCACCTCTTACTAACAGTATACCAAACTTTTTCAAAACTTGTTATCTTCATCCATTGAAAATTCATATATTTTTGTTAGGATAGTTAAAAGGAGGAATTCAAATGATTACATTACGTCTTAGAGTCTGGGGACTTGTTCAAGGAGTTGGCTTTCGTTTTTATACAAAACGTTTAGCAGACCAATTGCAAATAAACGGAATGGTAAAAAATAAAATCGATACTTCCGTTGAAATCATTGTCCAGGATACCCCGGAGAGAGCCTATGCTTTTGTAGACCGAGTAACAACCTCTCCCCCATCACCGTATGCAAAAATCCGTTCATCAACAGTAGAAATTATTGAAAACGAACAGATTTATAAAGGATTTTCAATCTATTATTAATGAGAGAGAAATCCATATACACTGATTTTCATTGCTATTCTATTCAATATAAAGTAAAATGATTGTGTTTGACAGAAAAAAATAAAGGAATGTGATTCATGAAATTAACAAAAAAAGTTCAATTAGCAGCTCTATCGAGCTTACTTGTGCTATTCCTATCTGGATGTGTACAAATTGACAAAGCCACTAATCAACCGTATGGGGTTGTGTATGATTATTTAGCAGTACCAACTCAAACCATTTTAAACTGGATTGCTTCAGCAATTGGTGGAAACTATGTCATTTCTATTATGATTGTTTCAATTGTAGTTCGTATTATTTTAATGCCAACCATGTTTAAACAAATGAAGACAATGTTAATGAACCAAGAAAAAATGGCGTTATTAAAACCATATATTGATAAAATGAATGAACGTTATGGTGACAACCCAACACCAGAACAACGTATGGAAGTTCAACAATATACAATGGAAATTTATCGTTTAAATAATGTTTCATTAACAGGTGGGATTGCTTCTGGATGTCTTCCAGTATTAGTTACAATGCCAGTTTATAGTGCTTTATATAATGCGATTTTATACTCTCCTGAAATTTCAAACAGTTCATTTATGGGAGTTTCATTAGGTAGTACGTATTTACCAATTGCGATTGCTACTGCTGTTATTTATTTAATCCAAGGATATATTAGCCAATTATATATGGATGAAACGCAAAAGGCTCAAGCAAAAGCGACGCTATATATGATGCCTGTTATGATGTTAATGTTTACTGTTGGTACGGCTGCAGGGATTGGGATTTACTTCTTCACTTCTGGTTTAACTGCAATCTTACAAACTTGGATTCAAAACCAATTCATTCGTCCAAAAGTACTTGCAGAAATTGATGCTGAATTAGAAGCTCAAGGCAATAAAGTTATTCTTCCAGAAACTTCAAATGTTGCTAAGAGTGCTAATCAAACCACTACTGCACCAGATCAACAAACATTTGCACAAAGAAACCGCACATCAACAGGAAAAAACAGCGGAAAACAAAATAGAAAATAACACATTCATAAAAAGCCTTTTTGCCTAGCAAAAAGGTTTTTTATTTTATCCATTTTTAATAAATATATACTTATCTTCATACAAAAAAGTGAAATAAAAAAATAGTTTTTTAACCTCTAAAAATTAAAAAAACGTGAAGTTAGAAGTTTTACTTCTTTTCTTCACGACAATAAAAAATTAGCCATTAAATAACTTTTCTTTCGAATGGATCGATGCTGATTCCTTGTTCTAATACTTGTTTTGCGTATTCTTTTGCACCAAACAATGAATGATCCTTGTAGTTTCCACATTGAACAGCTGAAATTCCTTGAATATCTTCAAAACGAATTTCATGAACAATTTGTTCTAGTGTTACTTTTAGCGCAACGGCAATTGTTTCTGCACTTGGTGTTCCCCATGTAATTAAATGGAATCCAGTACGGCATCCAAATGGAGAAATATCAATAATTCCGTCTACTCTATCTCTTAATAAATCCGCTAATAAATGTTCAAATGTATGAATGACCCCTGTTGGCATTTCTTGCTTATTCGGTTGTAAGAAACGAATATCAAAATTCGTAATACGATCTCCTTTTTCTCCTACTTCTTCTGTAATTTTACGCACATAAGGTGCAATTACTTTATTATGATCTAATGTGAAGCTTTCTACTTCTGCCATAACAAAACCTCCTAATAATCTGTATAACAGAGCCACTATACACCAAAATAGAAAACACTGTCAATGAAATGAAATTCATCCCTTTATGTAGTTTTAAAGTATCGTGCTATAATAATGAATAAAGAAATTTATAAATTAGCAAAGGAATGCATTATGAAAAGAAAAACATCATTCAAACGAAAACTATTTTATTTTTTAAGTCCTCTAATCATTCTTATCAGTTTAATCATTGGATATTTTATTTATGGTTATACTGCTTATTATCGATTAGAAGATAACCTACCTTTATCCGTTACAAGCCATACAGACCAAACCCTTAACCCTGGCAAAGATTACACCATATCCTCTTTTAATATTGGATATGGAGCCTATCCTCAAGACTATAGCTTCTTTATGGATGGCGGGAAATATTCAAGAGCTTACAATCGAGAAACTGTATTAGACAATATGCAAGGAATCCAAAATGCTATTCAAACGATTCAACCAGATATTGCTCTATTTCAAGAAATAGACACGGATGGAGATCGTTCCCAACATGTGGATGAAGTAGAATTCATCACTCAGGCTTTTGAGAAGCAAAATTGGGTATTTGGACAAAACTATGATTCACCGTATTTATTTTATCCAATATTAGACCCAATTGGAAAAGCAACTTCTGGACTCCTAACGATGTCCAAATATACGATTCAATCGAGCCAACGATATAGTTTACCAATTGAAACGAACTTTAATAAATTTTTCGATTTAGACAGAGCTTTTACCGTTAGCTACTTACCCGTTTCAAATCAGAAACAATTAGCATTAATCAATATTCACTTATCTGCATATACAAAAGATCCAACAATTGGAAAAAGCCAATTAGAAAAGCTATTCCATTATATGGAAAGTGAATATGAAAAAGGAAACTATGTCATTGTCGGCGGTGACTTTAATCATGATATTTTACTTGGAAAAAGTCCGAAAGTCTTCCAAACATCCAATGAACCACAAACTTGGACTCATCCATTCCCAGTAGAAAATCTTTCAAAGCATTTTACATTAGCCACTCAAGGATTAGCAGAACAAAAAATTCCTTCAGCTCGTGCATTAGATGAAGGCTACCAAAAAGGAAGAACTTTTGTAACATTAGTCGATGGATTCATTATTTCAGACAATGTACAATTCAATCATGTCCATGTACATGACTTAGAGTTCCAACATTCCGATCACAACCCAGTTTCAATGAGTTTTACATTAAAATAAAAAATAGCGCATTATAGCGCTATTTTTTTATTTTATCCAAGATATATTATTAATTTTTGTTTTTCTCACTTTTTTATATTTTCTAATATCACTTTCATGTAAAGTAATTAATCTATAATAATTCCCTACTTTTCTTAATCCTAATACTAAAGCAGTTCTTCCTTGTTCTTCATAGAAAACTAAATCAAGATGCATGTTATTACTATTTAAGTCTTTATTTAAAACACAAACTTTCACTTTTTTATCATAGAAAATTCTTTCTATAAAAGAATAATTATTAAATCTAGAAAACATCTTCCTAAAATTAGTACTTTTTGTTAAATCAGATAAAAATAATTTATTATCTTTTATACTTTGTATACTTGTAGTAGCATTGATACTTTTATCTAATACATAATGTAAGCCCAATAAATGGTGCAAATCAAGTTCATGAAAGAGAACAACTATTTTATCAAATTTAGGATAGTTTATCTCCAATAAACATTTTTTATGACAAAACTTTTCATGATAATCAATTAAAACACTTTGTAAAGTTGCATCATTATCCATAGTCGCTCCTTAAAGCAAAAAAAATAAGCACGGAACGGAAAAGTCTCCGAACAAGACAATCGATTAGTTACTCATATAAAGCAACTAACTCCCTACTGTTGTGCTTTTTAGGCTTATCGCAAGGGAACAGTTCATTAGCTCTGCCAAGCAGTGTAACGTGCTTTTTTACACTTCTATATCACTATAGATTATTGAAAAAAATCTGTAATTGAAAGGATAAAATTTCTCCCTCAACTCTGACATCATTCTATAATAACTATTTTCTTTTGTCAATTTATAGCAAAGCTAGCAGTTTTTACTTTCAAATTCATCAAGATATAATACTTCTACTTGCCCTGACCAATCTAATATACAACCAATGAAATCAACAATATCTAAATCCTTCATTTCATATGTTTCCCCATTATTCACACTGGCAGTTGCATCTTCAATATAAGTTACTTTATAACCTCTATCTGAAGCAATAATAGCAGAAAATAAACAACAATATTCCGCATTTAATCCTGTAATTACTACTTCTTTAATTTGATGCTTCACTAAAATCTCCGTCAAATCTTTACATTGAAAAATATTTGGACTTTCTTTTTCAATAATATAGTCTGCTAAAACTGACAATTCTTCATCTAAACTTCCACTTTCATTTCCATTGTAAATAATACTATTTTCATCATTATCAATATGTCTCGTATTAATAATAATATCTCCATTTTGTTTAAAAATATTTTGTAATGTTAAAATGTTTTTTCTCAATTCGTCAAAATGTCCACGTTCTAACATACCTTTTTGACAGTCTAATACAATTAGTGCTTTCATTTGTTTAGTTTCCTTTGTTTATATTATTTATTAAGGTAATTATAAATTAGCGTTAATATTTTTGTATAGCTTTATTTTCTACTTTTTCCATATAACTATACCGATGTGGAAGTAATTTACGATAAAAAGAAAAAAATTAGCGCATTATAGCGCTAATTTTCTCTTTTATCGGTTAACCAACCGAGCCTTCCATTTCGTACGCAATTAATCGGTTTAATTCAACTGCGTATTCCATTGGAAGTTCTTTTGTAAATGGTTCAACAAATCCCATGACAATCATCTCTGTTGCTTCAGATTCACTAATTCCTCTACTCATTAAGTAGAATAATTGTTCTTCAGAAATTTTTGATACTTTTGCTTCATGTTCTAAAGCGACTTTATCATTATGAATTTCGTTAAATGGAATTGTATCTGATTTCGATAAATCGTCCATAATAATCGTGTCACATTCGATATGAGAAATTGAATAATCAGATTTCTTACTAAAGGTTACTTGTCCACGATAGTT
The DNA here is from genome assembly GCF_963515615.1 of uncultured Granulicatella sp. Lineage (GTDB taxonomy): Bacteria > Bacillota > Bacilli > Lactobacillales > Aerococcaceae > Granulicatella. The sequence continues at coordinate 5,522 of NZ_CAUPZT010000047.1, forward strand.
TACGACACCACCATCTTTTGCGATTGATTTTGAAACAATCGAACTAGAAGTATGAGGTGCATTATGAATCATTTTTGCCCCTGTATCTTGGTGTTGACCTTCTCCAGCAAAGGCAATTGATAACATTGTCCCTTTTGCATAAGGCCCTTCTAAAAATACAGAAGGATATTTCATTGTTGTTTTTGCTCCTAAGTTTCCATCGATCCATTCAACTGTTCCATGAGCTGCTGCACGAGCACGTTTTGTTACAAGATTGTAGACATTATCAGACCAGTTTTGAATCGTTGTATAACGACAGTATCCACCTTCTTCTACGAAAATTTCTACAATCGCAGCGTGTAAGCTGTTTGATGAGTATGTTGGTGCTGTACATCCTTCTACATAGTGAACACTTGCACCTTCATCTACAATAATTAATGTACGTTCAAATTGTCCCATATTTTGGTCATTAATACGGAAGTATGTTTGAAGTGGAACATCACATTTTACGCCTTTTGGTACGTAAATAAACGTTCCACCTGACCATACTGCTGAGTTTAATGCTGCTAATTTATTATCTGTTGGTGGTACTAATTTTGCAAAATATTTTTCAAATAATTCTGGGTATTCTTTTAATGCTGAGTCTGTATCGGTGAAGACAATTCCTAGTTTATCAAATTCTTCTTTCATATTGTGATACACGACTTCTGACTCAAACTGTGCAGATGCCCCTGCTAGATAAGCACGTTCTGCTTCTGGAATCCCAATTTTTTCAAATGTATCTTTGATTTTCTCAGGAACATCATCCCAAGAACGAGCTGGTTTATCACTCGCACGTTTGAAATAGGTAATCGCATCAAAATCAATATCTGATAAATCTGCTCCCCATGTTTGCATTGGCATTTTTTCAAATGCTTTTAAAGATTTTAATCGGAATTCAAGCATCCATTCTGGTTCGTTTTTCATTTTTGAAATCGTACGAACGACTTCTTCGCTTAATCCAACTCCACTATCAAATACGGGCGTTACATCTTCATGAAAGCCATACTTGTAATCTTCTAATTCTGGAACTCCACTCATTTTTAAATTCCTTTCTTGTTTTTCTGTTCAACTGCTTTTTCTAATGCTTTCCATGCTAAAGTTGCACATTTAATACGTGCTGGAAATTTAGAAACTCCACTTAGTAAGGCAGCATCTTCTAATCGATCTTCATTCACACTTTGTCCTTGCACTAATTTTGAGAAATCTTCTGCTAATTCTAAAGCTTCTGGTAAAGTTTTTCCTTCTAAAATATCACACATCATACTGGCACTCGCCATACTAATCGAACAGCCTTGTCCATCAAAGCGAGCACTTGTAATATGACCATCATCTGATAATTCTAATTGTAACTGTAATACATCGCCACAAGTCGGATTATTCAACTCGATAACTTCAGCTGTTTTTTCCGTTTGAATTCCTTTATGACGAGGAAAATTCGAATGGTCTAAAATCACTTGACGATATAATTGATCTAATTTAGATAAAGCCATCTGAGAAAAACTCCTTTACTTTTTGTAATGCTTCTACGAAAAATTCAGCTTCTTCCATTGTATTATAAATATAAAAACTAATACGAGCAGTCGAAGAAACACATAAATCTCTCATTAACGGTTGCGCACAATGATGTCCTGCACGAATTGCGACTCCTTCCATATCTAAGGCAGTTGCTAAATCATGAGGGTGAACGCCATCCATTGTAAATGAAATGACGCCACTTCTTCTTGAAACATCCGTTGGACCATGAACGGTCACACCTTCCATTTGTGTTAATTTGTCATAAACATACGCTACTAATTGTTGTTCATGGGCGTGAATGTTTTCCATTCCAATTTGTTCTAAATAATCAATGGCCGCTCCTAATGCAATTCCACCGGCAATATTTGGAGTACCTGCTTCAAATTTCCATGGAAGTTCATTCCATGTACTTTCTGTGTCATACACGAAGTCAATCATTTCTCCGCCAAATTCAATGGGTTGCATTTCTTCTAATAGTGCTTGCTTTCCATATAAGACACCAATGCCTGTTGGAGCTAACATCTTATGACCACTAAACGCATAAAAGTCGCAATCTAAGTTTTGTACATCAATTTTCATATGCGGTGCTGCTTGGGCTCCATCAACAACTAATACTCCTCCAACTTCATGGACGATTTGTGCTAATTCCTTAATTGGCTGAATGGTTCCTAACACATTAGAAGCATGCGCAATAGAAACGATTTTTGCTTGATGAGTTAACACTTCTTTTGCAGCTTGTACATCTAGTTCCCCTTCTTCAGTTAATGGAAGGAAGTTTAAACTAGCTCCTGTTTGAAGGGCTAATTGTTGCCATGGAACAAAATTAGAATGATGCTCCGTTTTACTAATCCAAATCTCGTCTCCTTCATGCAGGCGATATTTAGCAAAACCTTGTGCTACCCAATTGATTCCAGTCGTTGTTCCTCTTGTAAACAATACTTCCTTTATCGAAGAAGCGTTGATAAATTTTTGAACTTTTTGACGACTTGCTTCATAGGCATCCGTTGCAAGTTGAGCGAGCGTATGCACACCACGATGAATATTCGCATTGTAATCATGATAATACTCTTCTATACAACGAATCACACTTTCAGGCTTTTGCGTTGTAGCAGCATTATCCAAATACACTAATGGTTCATCATTAACGGTTCTAGTTAAAATTGGAAAATCTTTTCGAATGTCATTACTGTTCATCATTTTTCGCCAACTTTTGATCAATCATTTCTACTAATTCTTTTTGCGTATTTTGTGCTGGAATGGCACTAATAACAGAACCTAAGAATCCACGAATTACTAAACGTTTCGCTTCTGCTTGACTAATTCCACGGCTTGTTAAGTAGAATAATTGTTCATCATCTACTTGTCCCACACTTGCCGCATGTCCTGCTGTTACTTCATTTTCATCAATTAATAAAATTGGGTTCGCATCTCCACGTCCACCTTCAGAAAGCATTAATACACGGCTTTCTTGTTGTGCATCTGCGAATTTTGCTCCTTTAATAATATGTCCAATTCCGTTAAATGTTAACGTTGATTTATCAAGAATAACTCCATGTTGTAAAATATGTCCCACGGAGTGGTTTGCATAGTTTGTCACTCTTGTATCAATTCCTTGAACTTGTTTACCAGTTGAAATAGCAACCACATTTACTTTTGCAGTAGAACCTGCTCCACGTAATTCACTATCGAAGTCTGCGATTACATTTCCGTCATTCATGATCCCTAATGCCCATTCAATAGTTGCATCTTTTTCTAAATAACCACGACGATTCATGTATGCATCCGTTGGTTGACCTAATGTATCAACCGCTGCAAAATGAACTTTTGCTCCTTCTTTTGCAATCACTTCCACAATGATATTCGCAGTATTTTTACGGTCTCCAATACTTTCGAAACGTTCCACATAAGATAGTGAACTATTTTCTTCAGCAACAATTAATACGTGTTTTACGAATGCTTCGTCTACTGTATTATTTTGTACAAAATGAGATTCAATAATATCTTCTACTACAACATTTTTAGGAACATAAATGAAAATTCCTGAATTAACCATTGCTGCATGATACGCAGTTAAGCTATCTTCATCCACTGGTACAGCTTTTGTCATATAGTATGGTTTCACTAATTCTGGATATTGTTGTAATGCTTCAAATAAATCCATTACTAATACATCTTGCATCGCTGTTTCAACATTCATCTCTTCCCAGTAAGAAACTGCTCCTAATTGAACAATTTTTGCACTTCCTACTGCACTTGGAATGTCTTTTTCTAATTCTGTAATGAGTGAGTTTGCTTCTCCAATTTCACTTTGGAATAAATTCCAGCGATGGAATTTTACACGCTCAATAAATGGTAATGGTAATTGTTTCGCTAATTCCAATGCTTTTAAACGAATGTCTAAAAACCAATCTGGTTCATTCTTTAGAAGTGAGAATGAAGTCAATTGTTCTGGTGTTACGGTTAATTTCTCTGCCATTCTCTTTCTCCTATTCTTGATGTTCTAAAGAAATTCCTAATTCTTCACTAATTCCTTTATATCCTTCTGCTTCTAGACGTTTTGCTAATGCAGCATCTCCTGTCATTACCACACGTCCGTCCATCATAATATGAACAACATCTGGTTCAATATAGTTTAATAAACGTTGATAGTGAGTAATAATTAATGATCCAAAGTTTTCCCCACGCATCGCATTAACTCCACGAGAAACAACTTTAAGCGCATCAATATCTAACCCTGAGTCGATTTCATCTAAAATGGCAAAACTTGGCTCAATCATCATTAATTGAAGGATTTCATTACGCTTCTTTTCTCCTCCAGAGAATCCTTCATTCAAGTAACGCTCTGCCATTTCTTCTGGCATATCTAAAATCGCCATTTTTTCATCTAATTTTTTGATGAACTCACGAACACCCATTTTATTGTCTTCATCACGACGAGCATTGATAGCTGAACGCATAAATTCTGCATTTGTTACTCCAGCAATTTCACTTGGATATTGCATTGCTAAAAACAGACCCGCACGAGCACGTTCATCTACTTCCATTTCAAGAACGTTTTCTCCATCTAATAAGATTTCACCTTCTGTAACTTCATAACTTGGATGTCCCATAATCGCTGCAGAAAGAGTTGATTTCCCTGTTCCGTTAGGTCCCATAACTGCATGGATTTCTCCAGTATTGATGGTTAAATTAACACCTTTTAAAATTTCTTTATCTTCAATTGACACATGTAAATTTTTAATTTCTAATGTTGCCATTATTAAGCCCCTTTCAAAATAAATCCTCAATGATATAACAGAATTTTTATCTGTCACATTAAGAATATTTTATCCTAAATAAGAACGATTATCAAAAGATAACGTTTCGGATTCATATCTTCTATTGTAAGTTTTTCACTTATTTTCATATAAAAAACTTTTCATTTTCATGAAAATGGAGTATCATATAAACTACTTACAATGCGAAAGGAGAAAAATAGATGCAACAATATCCTTTAATAGGAATTTCAGGGAATCATCGTCAAGATAATACTGAACATGATACCTATATCCTATCTTATGCACCTAACGGATTTGTTACTGGTTTAGAAAGAGCAAAAGCCATTCCAGTAATCTTACCGATTGTTTCTCAAGAAACAGCTCACGAATATATTTCAAGAGTTGACGCATTAGTTTTATCAGGAGGGCAAGATGTTTCACCTCTTTTATATGGAGAAGAACCTCATATTAACTTAGGAAGAACTTATCCAGTAAGAGATGCGTATGAACTTGCGCTAATTGAAGAAGCTTATCGTCAACGTAAACCAATTCTTGCCATCTGTAGAGGTATTCAAATTTTAAATGTTGCTTTTGGAGGTACTTTATATCAAGACATTCAATCGCAATATCCAGAATCAACGATTTTACATGTTCAAAAAACAATGCCTTCTATTGCTACTCATACGATTGAAATAGCAGAAGGTAGTGAATTATCTAAAATATTTGGAACAAAAACAGAGATTAATTCATATCATCATCAAGCGGTTAAAGAACTTGCTCCAAACTTCAAAGCTGTTGCTTGGAGTTCAGATGGATTAATCGAAGCTTTTGAATCAAATGAAGAAGGACAATATGTACTAGCATTACAAGGTCATCCAGAAACAATGGTGAACGATTACGAAGGAATGCAAGAATTATTCAACCATTTTGTACAGTACGTAAGAGAGAAAAGACTTTTCTGACATGTAGTATTTAGGACGCAAATAAAGAGAAAACGTATGGCAGTTCACTGTCTCATACGTTTTCTCTTTTTTACACCGTTAAAAATCGGAAGAAATAGACTTTTCTCCGTAGCAAAAATGAGACTGGGCAAAAAGTCTCAAAAATAGAAGAAAGCACGTCCTGATTTCGACAGA
>NZ_CAUPZT010000048.1:0-11397 GCF_963515615.1 uncultured Granulicatella sp.
GGAAAACCATTTACAGTTCATGTTGCTGAAGGACAAAAAGTTGCAGCAGGTGATTTACTTGTCACAGCTGACTTGGATGCTATTCGTGAAGCAGGACGTGAAACTTCAACAATCGTTGTCTTCACAAATGGTGATGCGATTAAATCAGTTAATTTAGAACAAACAGGTTCTCATGCATCTAAAACAGTAGTTGCTAAAGTAGAATTATAATAGTCTTGAGGTTGGAATCTATTTTCCAACCTCTTGTTTTAGGAGAAAAATATGAAATTTTTAACACTAAATACTCATAGCTGGATGGAGAAAGAAGCAGAAGAAAAATTCAATCTTTTACTTCAAGATATTCTTGATAAGAATTATGATTTGATTTGTTTTCAAGAAGTCAATCAGGAAATTACTTCACCAGAGGTAAAAGTTGATGACTTCTACAAAGCTTTGCCATCAGCAGAACCAATTCATCAAGATCACTACGTTAGACTTTTGGTGGAAAAATTAGCTGAAAGTGGCAGAAAATATTACTGGACTTGGTCTTATAATCATATTGGTTATGATCGCTACCATGAAGGTGTAGCTATTTTATCTAAAACACCAATCGAAGCCAGAGAAGTTTTGGTTTCAGACGTAGATGATCCAACAGACTATCATACTCGTCGAGTTGCCTTAGCTGAAACGGTAGTAGATGGTAAGGAACTTGCAGTTGCTAGTGTGCACCTTTCTTGGTGGGATAAAGGTTTCCAAGAAGAATGGGCAAGATTTGAAACGGTATTGAAAACATTGAACAAGCCTCTTTTGTTGGCTGGAGATTTTAACAATCCAGCTGGACAGGAAGGTTATCAAGCTATTTTAGCTAGTCCATTAGGCTTACAAGATGCATTTGAAGTTGCTAAAGAGAAAAGTGGTAGCTATACCGTTCCACCAGAAATTGATGGATGGAAGGGAAATACAGAACCACTCCGTATTGACTATGTTTTTACCACTAAAGAGTTAGAGGTAGAAAACCTACATGTCGTTTTTGACGGGAATCATAGTCCTCAAGTGAGTGACCACTTTGGATTAAACGCTCAGTTAAATTGGAAATAAAAGTCGGAAAAAGGTTAGGAAAAGTATCCTAACCTTTTTTAAATGCCTGGATATTGATATGCGAACTTTATTAGGATTAATAGAGGATAGAGTGGGATATGTTGTAAGTATTTATAATGGTTTACTAGAAACTTATTATCCGGTAAAATAACGTTATTCTATAAAGTGAGGTATAAAGATGTTAAAGAATTTTTTACAATTAACACGTAAACAAAAAATTATTACTATTGTAGTTTATACAGTGATCGCAGCCATTACAATGTATCTTGGGTATAAACAAAGTCAAGCCCCTGTTGTAACTACTAATTCTCTTACAGGATTCCAAAGTGCTCAATTACCTTCAGCACCTGATAATTCTATTTTAGGGTGGTTAAATTTCCACAAAATTGGATTAGTTTTTGCACCAGTGAGTGTATTGATTCTTGATTACTTTAAAATCCATTTAATTCGAAAAGGATTTATTCTGAAAACATTACTCAGTGCAGGTTTAATTTTATTATTTGCCTTTTTATTACAAGTAGCTTTAGTCATTGTCTTTACAGTTGTGGTATTGGCGATTGCTTTAACTTTTGTCTTTAATGAATTTGGTCCAAGTTCTGGAAGTTATGGCGGTGGTGGAGGTTATTCCGCTCCATCAGGTAATAACGATGATGCAGCAAGAGCTGAACAAGCTAGACTAGCAAGTGAACAAGATGCGGAACGTAGAAGACAACAAGATATTGATCGTTATGAAAAAGCAGCTTATGAATATCAAAGCCGTGGCTTAAATCGTGCTGCAGATGAAATGAACCAAAGAGCGAATAATTTGAAATAAGCATAAATTGAGACTTTTTGATGTGGGAATAAGTATACTACAGATAAAAGTCTTTTTTAGAAAGGAAAATTAATATGATATCAATGCAATATAAAATAAAATTACCAGATTCGTTTGACATGAACATCATTAGAGAACGAGTTCGAGAAAATGGACATAAAATGGACGGTTTTAAAGATTTACTCTTTAAAGCGTATCTTATCTCTGTAGAAAATAGTAAAAATGACATCAAAAAAGAATATGCTCCATTATATTTATGGAAAGATTCAGTAGGAATGAATCAATTTATATGGGATGGATTTTATGATAATATTCTGAAGTCATTTGGATGGCAAACTATTTCTACAGCAATTCCATTAGCATTTGAGAAAAAGGAAAACTTTAATAGCAGTCGTTATTGTTTAGAAATAATAAGAGAAATCTCAGAATCAACTCAAATGGAACGATTAAGTTTTTCAAGTACCTTTGACCATAGTACGAGTCAATTATTAGTTTATAATCCAGAAAAATGGCAATGTAAAGAATATTATTTCTTTGAAGAACTTCCAGAACAAATGGAAGGTACGAATATTTATGAAATTTTACATTTATCATTAGATAAATAAAGGAGAATCAATATGGTAAATTATGAATTACCACGTGTGTGGAATGCAGCAGAAATCAATCAAGGAAAATTTTCAGGAATTAATCGTCCAACTGCAGGAGCACGATTTGAACAAGAATTACCAAAAGGAGAGAAACCATTCCAATTATATTCTCTAGGAACTCCGAATGGGATTAAAGTGACGATTTTATTAGAAGAATTATTAGCATTAGGAATCAAAGAAGCAGACTATGACTTATATAAAATCTCTATTATGGATGGAGAACAGTTCGGAACTGGCTTTGTAGAAGTGAATCCAAACTCAAAAATTCCTGCATTATTAGATCAATCTAGTGCAAACGATATTAGAATCTTTGAATCAGCGAATATCTTATTATACCTTGCTGAGAAATTTGAACAGTTTCTTCCAAAAGAAATTGAAAAACGTACAGAAGTCTTAAATTGGCTATTTTGGCAAGCAGGATCGGCACCATTTGTCGGTGGAGGATTTGGACATTTTTTTAATTATGCTCCTGAAAAAATTGAATATGCCATCAATCGTTTTACAATGGAAACAAAACGTCAATTAGATTTACTAGATAAAGAATTAGCAACGAGACCTTATATTGCTGGAGATGAGTATACAATTGCAGATATTGCGATTTGGTCTTGGTATGGACAATTAATATTAGATAAACTATACCAAAATTCAGCAGAGTTTTTAGATGCATCTAGCTACACACATTTAGTGGAATGGGCAAAACGAATCGAGAATAGACCTGCTGTTCAAAAAGGACTAGACGTAGAATATAAGAGTTTATAGTTCGTAGTTTAAGAGAAAAAATTAGAAAAGGAATTAGGCGATATATAGTTGCATAATTCCTTTTTTTGTATTAATGATATTTATTTCTTATTTTAATGATTTAAAGTAAAACTAAAAAACACGCTCAGTATTCAATTGAGCGTGTTTTGATTTATACGATTTAATCGTTATTAATCTTTTTTAAAGATGTTTTTAACACCTTCAATAGCGCCTTCAACAGCTTCTTTAGCGTCTTCAGCAACTTCTTTTACTTTAGAAACTACTTGTTCAGTAGCTCCTTCAGATTCAAGTTTTTTGTCGCCAGTTAATTTACCAAAACCTTCTTTGATAGAACCAGCAACTTGGTTTAATTTTTCTTCTGCTGACATAAGATTACCTCCATTTATTAGTTTATATCTAATTCAAAGAAGAGTAATCATCATTAAACTAGATAGTAGCTAAAGTATATCTATTCTAATTTTCATAAGCAAATTAAATGCTCAGAAAATTTACTGAGTATTCATCAAAATATTAATACGTTACAACATTAATTTGACCTTTGTCATATTCAGCAATGAAGATATCAGCTACATTATCATAGCCTTCTTTTTGTAATTCTTCCATTAACCATTCTTCAGACTTACCGATCGTGTCTAAAATTTCTGTTTGAACTACACCGTCCGTAATAATTGGATATTTAGGATTTTCATCCCCAAATCTAACGATAATGAATTGACCATTTTGTTCAATCACAGCTCGTTTAACATCTTTTAATTGGAATACACCTTGAGAACGTAATTTAAGTGCCACATCTGCAGCAGATAAACCTTTTGAACGACAAGCTTCTGGATCTAACTTTCCATTTTTGATAATTATCACAGGTTTACCATCAATTAAATGTTTAATCATTGAAACATTCGTATTCAACCATTTCAATAGTAAAATTAAAATAGTCCAAATAATTAAAATAACAACATACTGAAGAATTGAAATCGAACTATTGTAAATAATCCCACCAAGAATTCCCCCGAGAACAAAGTTTTGTACTTGGTCTACTGCAGAACTTGGTGCTAAATTTCCTTTACCAGTTACATTAATAACAAATACTAAAGAAATAAGACCTAATGCCAACTTAATCGCAATTGTAATAAAAAAGCTCATTATTTTTTAACCTCCACAAGTTCAACATCTGATTTATATAATTCCATTTTTTCTAATAAATAACTATCCTTGTTAGAGCCATTTAAAGCACGATAGAATTGATCGCCAACCTTAATAATTGCACCATCAGTTGTAGCAGAAGTGTTGACATAAATCTTTTCTTTATCCACCGCTAATTCTTTTGAAACAATTTCAATAAAATGTAAAGAATTACGGAATTGATTGTTCGTAGATTGATTGCTTTGAAAATTAGAAATACTAATTAAAACAACCGCTACTAAAGCTAAAATTGAAATAATGGATAATTCACGAAATTTACTACCACGTTTATCTTGATAAGCTTTAAAAGCAAAAAATGCAGTGACAAAAATCAATACTGTAGAAATAATAACCATTACCCAATCTTGCTGACTGATTTGACTTAATACATATTCATATGAATAAAATTTCATAAAGAACCTCCTTTTTTGAATTTAATTTATTATAAGACATTTATAATATATTGACAATGGATGGGGATTGGGAGAAGGTGTGATGAGGAATGAGGTGTGAAGAAAAAATGAGAATTCTAAAAGGTTTAATGCTATACTATGAGTACGGAATGATAAGAGGGGGAGAAGGAAAATGGAATTTTTAGAAACAAAACAAATGCTTGAAGAAATGATGCAAAAAGATTACAAAACGTTCGTAACAGCATTAATCAGTATCGAAAAAGACATCACTAATCAAGAAGCACTCGACATGATGTATCAAAAATATATGAACACAGATGAGATGCAATTATTGAATGATGAATTTGATGAAATCATAGAGTTTGTTTTGTGAAAAAATTATGATTTAATACTAAAATTTTAGGTTATAATGACGATATACCATAATTTTTGGAAATTTAATGTAGAGCATTAAAAAATTTTTTGTAAATAGTATTAATTTGTTGATAAATCCAGATTAATATGAGAAGGAGTAGGGATATGGTTAGTGTTATAAAAAAATAGATTGATAAAATTAAAAAAAAATCAGAAAAAAGAAGACAGTTTTACTGAAGAAGAAGTATTTAATTTTCTTGTATGTACACTTTTTATTGTTATAAAACTTTAGATTATGAAATAGAGGATATTTTTTAGAAATAAAAATGTATACTCAAAGTATTTTAGAAAAATATATTTTAGAGTTAAAAAAACGTGATAACTTTGATAGATTAATTGATTTCTGTGGAGATTTATTTAGAAGATAGCTTTATGGGAAATGCGCTAGTGACATCTATTGTAGAAAGAATTGCTTTAGGAATGGAGAACTAAAAGGATGACTAATTTAAGTTGGATATTTTATCAAGAAATTCCAGTGACGTATGATGTTCAGGAATTATTAATTAATGGTGAAGTTGCAGAACGAGCATTTAGAACCGTTCGTGATGTGGCGATTTTTACCAATAAGCGATTAATTGTGAAGGATGTTCAGGGATTAACGGGAAGTAAGGTGGAGATTTATTCTTTACCCTATAGTTCTGTTCATATGTGGTCTACTGAAAATGCGGGGATGTTAGATTTCACTTCAGAAGTAGAATTGTGGACAAGAGCGGGGAATATTAAGATTCAACTGAAGAGAGATATTAATATCCGAAGTTTTGAACGCTTACTCGCTGAATATATTTTGTAACATAATTTACCGTAATAAAAAAAGAGCATATAAAATGAAATAGTTTAAAGTAAAGATTTAAAATAAAAAAATTATTAAAAAATCAAGCAAAACGTTTGCATTTAATTGAAAAATTGTATACGATATCACTTGTAGATGAGAATCATTCTTATTTATTATGAAATATTAGGAGGCTAACATAAATGAAAGTTGTAGTAGTTGGATGTACTCATGCGGGTACTGCTGCAGTAAAAACAATTTTAAATGATAACCCAGGCGCACAAGTCGTAGTATATGAAAGAAATGACAATGTATCATTCTTATCATGCGGTATTGCGTTATACGTAGGAGGAGTTGTTAAAGACCCTCAAGGCTTATTCTATTCTAGTCCAGAAGAATTAGCTTCATTAGGAGCAGAAGTTCATATGGAACACGATGTAACAAGCATCGATACAGCTGGTAAATCTTTAACAGTTAAAGATTTAAAATCAGGAGAAGAAAAAACAGAAACTTTTGATAAATTAGTTTTAACAACTGGTTCTTGGCCAATTCTTCCTCCAATTCCAGGACGTGAATTAGAAAACGTTCAATTATGTAAAAACTATAACCAAGCTAAAGAAATCTTTGCTAAGAAAAACGACAAGAAAAAAATCGTTGTTGTTGGTGGGGGATACATTGGTATCGAATTAGTAGAAGCATTTGCTTTAGAAGGTAAAGAAGTAACATTAGTTGACGGATTAGACCGTATCTTAAACAAATACTTAGACCCAGAATTCACTGATATCTTAGAAGAAGACTTACGTGAACGTGGTGTACAAGTTCGCTTAAACGAAATGGTTAAATCATTCGAAGGCGAAAACGGAGTTGTTAAGAAAGTTGTAACTTCAGGTGGCGAATACGAAGCTGACATGGTTATCTTATGTGTAGGTTTCCGTCCAAACAACGACTTAGTAAAAGACCAATTAGAAACAATGCCTAACGGTGCTATCATCGTTAACGATTACATGGAAACATCTGCTAAAGATGTATTCGCAGCTGGAGATAGCTGTGCTGTTAACTACAACCCTAACGATGGACATGCATACATTCCATTAGCAACAAACGCTGTACGTATGGGTGCTTTAGTTGGTAAAAACATTAACGGACACAAAGTTAAATACCGTGGAACACAATCTACATCAGGATTACACTTATTCGGATGGAATATTGGTTCAACAGGTGTAAACGTAGGTAGCGCACCTCACTTTGGTTTAGATGTACGTTCTGTATACGTGGTAGATAACCACCGTCCAGAATTCATGCCAACATACGAAAAAATCTACATGAAATTAGTTTACGAAGTAGGTACAAACCGTATCGTAGGTGGACAAGTGATGTCTAAATACGACTGTACAGCTTCTGCAAACACATTGTCATTAGCAATCCAAAACAAAATGACAATCGAAGACTTAGCATACGTAGACTTCTTCTTCCAACCAGTATTTGACCGTCCATGGAACTACTTAAACATCTTAGGACAAGCTGCTGTAGAACAAGAACGTGTATTAGCTGAAGGCAAATAATTACATTAAATAATGAAACAAAAACGACAAGTATCCCAACGACACTTGTCGTTTTTTGCGTTTCTAACCCCTGACAAATCGGTTATTCGGAAATACCCCTACATCAACGAGAGTGAATAGAAACAGAAAAAATTTTCATAGTAGCATTATTAGGAAAAATTGAGACCAAGGCTCAATTTTTAGCAATGAGATTTGCGTTAGCAAAGCTGCTTGCGTCCGGCTACAATGAAAATTATTTTATGTTTCTATTCACGTCCATTTTCTAAAAAAGAATAAAGGCAACGATTGAATTAGCATTTCTATTCGTTTCTATGTTACAATAAGAAGGCAGATTATTAGATACAATAACAGAAGAGGAGAAAAAAATGAGAAGAAAAATCATGTATGACGAACAAGATGCAAGAATAGATTACGGAATCATTCTCCCCGTCTTATTACTAGCACTCATCAGCATAGCAACACTACTATCAACCACCTACCTCCAAGTAGCAAACGGCTCACTCAGAACAGTCTTCATGCAATTTGTATGGTACGTCTTCGGAACAATTGCCATAGTTATCATAATGCAATTTGACTCAGAACAACTATGGAAACTAACAAACCTGACTTACATTATAGGACTCCTACTCCTAGTAGCCGTCTTATTCTTTTACGACAGAGGAACCGCAGCCGCAACCGGTGCGAAAAGTTGGTTCAGAATCGCCAGCTTCTCCTTCCAACCATCGGAAATCGTAAAAATATTTTACATCCTGATGTTGGCAAAAGTAGCGACCGACCATAACCGACTAACGAAGTACCGTACAAGAAGCACAGACTGGTATCTATTTGCGAAATTAATCGCTGTTTCATTACCAGCCTTACTACTCGTTATCCTACAAAACGACTTAGGAACAACATTAGTATTCTTAATGATTCTAGGCGGCGTCATGATTATGTCAGGAATTAGTTGGAAAATCTTATTACCATTAATTTTAACAGCCGTTCTAATCGGTTCATTATTAATTTACTTAGTAGTGTACAACCGACAATTATTATTAAATATCGGATTCAAAAATTATCAATTCGGACGTATTGATTCATGGTTAGATCCATATCGTGACCAAGGTGGAGCCGGATTCCAATTATTCCAAAGCTTGAAAGCAATTGGTTCAGGGAAAATGTTCGGTAAAGGATATGGACACTCAGAAGTTTACGTTCCCGTTCGTGAATCAGACTTAATTTTTGCGACAATCGGTGAAAACTTCGGATTCTTAGGTGGAACATTCTTAATTACCGTGTATTTCATTTTAATTTATCAAATGATTCGTGTATGTTTTGATACAAAAAATGAGTTTTATTCTTATATTGCAACGGGAGTTATTATGATGATTTTATTCCACGTTGTAGAAAATATCGGAATGACAATTGGACTTTTACCATTAACGGGGATTCCTTTACCATTCATTTCTCAAGGAGGATCTTCTCTATTAGGAAATATGATGGGAATTGGATTAATGATGTCAATGAGATACCACTTCAAGAGTAATATTTTTGGAGAAGATGAGGATCCATTTACCCAAGAATCAAGACAACAACAATTATCAGAAGAATTTATAAAAGCAAGAGCATAGGGAGAGAAAGAACATGATTATTTATAGCCATCCAAAATGTACAACTTGTAAAAAAGCCTTAAAATGGTTAGAAGAAAACAATATTTCATTTGAAGTAAAAGATATTCGTGAAGAGCATCCAACCTCAGAAGAATTAAAAGTCTTATTTGAAAGAAGTGCATTACCACTCACAAAAGTGTTTAATACAAGTGGAGAATTATATCGTAAATTGGGATTAAAAGATGTCATTAAAACAATGGAAACTTCTAAAGTGATGGAATTATTAGCTAGTGATGGAATGATGATCAAACGTCCATTATTAGTATCAGAAGAAGCCGTGTTTTTCGGGTTTAAAGAAGAACAATATGAACAATTATTGAAAGGCGGACTAAATGATTAAATATAGTGAAAATGGTTTATGGATTAAACAAGAAGAAAACCGTTATACCGTAGGTATTTCTCCAAAAGGTCAAGATGATATTGGAGATGTTAGTTTTGTAGAATTATTTGTCCAAGAATCATTAACAACAGAAGATTCATTTATGAGTGTTGAAGCAGCAAAAGCTGTTACAGAATTTGTCAGTCCATTATCAGGAAAAGTAGTCGCTTGGCATACAGAATTAGAAGATAATCCAGAAATGTTAAACCAAGTCGATACAGCTGTGAACTGGATTTATACATTAGAAGAAGTGGATGAAGCAGCATTTGCGAACTTATTAGACAAAGATTTACCAATCGTTTGTGAGAAGAAAGAAGGGTGTGGAAACTAACATGCAAGTACAATTAATTACAGCAGAAGTTTTTGAACAACATCAAGAAAGTTTTAAGAGTGCTAACTTTTTACAAACAAGACAGATGGCAGAAGTGCATCAAAAACGCAGTGTATTTGAAGAAGTGTTCTTTATTTCTTGGACTGAAGGTGACGAATGGATTGCTCAAGGTTTAGTAGGAATCCGTAGACGTTTTAGATTTTTCAAAGAAGCTGTTATGATTCAAGGTCCATTATTTGAAGAGGATAAAATTGTCCAACTTCCTCAAATGTTAGAAAGTTTAGAAGAATTCTTGAAAAAACAAGGCATTGCCAGAGTAGAAATGAATCCATATATGATGAATAAAGTGATTAATGAATCATTAGAAGTCTTAGAAGAGTGTCGTTATCCAGAATTATTAGCGAATTTTGAAAAATCTGGATATGACCGTTTCTTAGATTTAGATGGTCGAGCAGTCATGGGGCAATTGTTCAGAAAAGATCTATCAGAATTTGAAAATAGCGAAGCCATTTATAAAGATTATTCGAATTCATTAAAACGTGACTTACGTAAAGCAGTAGAATCGCATATTACGATTCGTGAATTAGAATTAGATGATTTAGAAATTTTCTATTCGATTTTAAGTGAAACTTCTATTCGAAAAGGATTCCGTGTACAAGATTTTAGTTATTTCCAACAAATGAAAGAAGCCTTCCAAGATAAAGTGAAATATATGGTTGCCTTCTTAGATGTAAATGCCTACAAAGCTTATTACGATGAAAGAATTGAATTCTTTACGAATCGTGTAGAAGAGTTGGAAAAAGAATTAGCAGTCCGTGAAGCAGAAGGAAAACATGTAAAGAAAACACGTGGATTGATTACGGATGCTAAGGATCAATTAGCTAGTTATCAAAAACGAAAAACAACATTTGAAGCATTAGATATTCATAATCCAATGTTAGCTTTATCAGGATACTTATTTATGTGTTATGGGGATGAAGTTATTTCAGTATTTGGTGGTTCTCATGAGGAATACTTAAACTTCGGAGGTTCAAGCTTATTGAACTGGGAAATGATGAAATATGCGAAAGACAATGGGTTTAAGTATTATAATTTCTATGGAACGATTGAAACGAATCAAGCGAACCAAAATGAAGGAAACTTTAACTTCAAACGTCAATTTGGAGGAAGACTCGTACAACCAGTCGGAAACTTTACAAAAACACTCAGTCCAGTATTAGGATTTATTGCGAAATTTAAAAAAATATAGGAATCGACAGAAATAGACTTTTCTGAGAAGTAGCAAAAAGGACGCCAGCAGCCCTTGCGGTCTCATGGCTAAAATTCGAGCCAAGGTCTCGAATTTCCGGTGAGGCTGGGCAAAAAGTCTCAAAAATAGAAGAAAGCACTATAAAATTCTGAAAC
>NZ_CAUPZT010000049.1:0-10828 GCF_963515615.1 uncultured Granulicatella sp.
ATCAATGGTAAAATCCAATGAACCCATCCCCAACTTATCGGCATAATAAAGACCATTGCCGGAAGCATATCCGCTACTGGAAACATTTTTACTTTTGCAATTCTCATTCCTGTTGCTAACATAATTACTCCTCCACAGGCTCTAAAATCTGCTAACATAACAGGATCTGTTAAAGGAAAAATCTGTGCCCCAATTAAATACAATGAAAAGAAGATTGCAAATTGTGGTATCGCTACTAATGAAACAACATAACCAATATTACATGCAAAAATAGCTGCCGTAAAAAAGTCTAATATTGATTTTGCAATTAAAACGCTATGATCTCCCGTCATTCCTGAATCTAGTGAAGCATAAATACCCGTTCCACCAAAACAGAATAACACAATTACCGTTACTAACTGCGTTAAAAATTCTTCACGACTTAATCCATCATGATCTGAACCTATTAACTTTGTTACAGGTCGTTCTAATAATAATCCCAACTGGTTAATTCGATGTCCTAGTTTAAAAGACACCCCAACAATCGTCCCTAAAATCATTGCAAATATTACGGTTGAAATATTTTGTACTAACCCCATTGAAGTGATTCCCAATAACATAGATGATAATCCGAAAATTAAATTTAATTGAATTTTGATTTCAGATGGTACTTTATGTCCTGCAAATCCTCCAACAAATCCTCCTAATAAAATGGCAATTGAATCAACTATAATTCCTACTGGCATAAATTCTCCTTCGTTTCTAAATTTTGTCAATTCATCCTACCATTATTATAACTTCTATGCAATTGATATACTTTTTTATATTAATCGACATAAGTTTCTAAACGATAATTCCCTGCTGTAAAGAATACAAGTGCCATCACTAATACCATTGGAATACCTGGAAGTAATTCTTGACGATCAACGATTTGAACAAACCAATAAACTGGACTAAAGTGAGCCACCATATCGATAATCTCAGACTGAAATAGTTTTGGTGCCATTCCAAGTCCCGCAAGAAAGAGAGTACCGAAAACTCCTACTTGCTGAGCTATCATTGGATTTTTAAATATTCTAAATAAAAATAATCCTAGACTCAAACTATAAATAATCCCACTTGCCACTAATAAACAAACGTTAAACCAACTTGGAATACCGACATTCATCGTTCTATCCATAAAGAAAATGATCAATAGATTCGCAACAAATATCACTATAAAGTATGCACCCAAAAAGCTCTTTGTAATCCACGCATTAGAACGTGGCGCTAATAATGAACGTTTCAATACATAATTTTTCTTAAAAGTAATTAAGTCAAACGAAATAGAAGATGTATTAAACAAAATATAAAACATCACTAACAATAGTAATAACACATAGCTTACAGTTGTTGAGTTTTCTTCTTCAAAATGAACGAGTTGATTTTCACTTTGCTTGAATAATTCTCCCTTTTTTAATATGCCTTCTTTTTGAAGAGTTGTCTGGACTAATTGTTTTTGCAAGATTCCTTGCATATCTTGTTCTAATAAAACTTCTTTTTGTTTTTGACGACTATACACTTCCATCTGTATTTTTTGTCCATTTCCTAAAGATTGAACAAAATTTTTCGGAACAACATACACACTTCGAATATATCCTTTTTCCAAATCATTTAAGGCTTTTTCTTTATCCGTGTAAAAAACATTTTCAGAATATAAACTTTCTAATTCTTTTTGAAACTCTTCATTTCCTTCTTTCAATACAATCGCTAATGAAGGAGTTGAGGAAGAAGTTGTTGTATTGTTTTTATTTGTAGTCGATAATTGAATGAATACCATAAAAAGTGTCACTATTGTTGGAAGAATTACCATTTGACCTATCAATGCTGGACTCTTTACGATTCTTTTAATATGAAAGCCTATCCCTCTTAATAAATCCATCAGTATTCCTCCCTTCTTTGTAAACAACGAATTTGTAATTCCATAATTATTAAACTTACGATGATCATAACAATATAAATGATCATAAATTCTGCTACAGATTCTTGTTGCATCATACGAATGATTGGTTCAATCAATACTCTTCTAAATGGATTATCTCCAAACCAATGGAACATTGGACTCATTTTATCAAGTGGAATTGCCCCTGAAAAAAGAACAAATCCAAGTGAGATAATAGAAGAAACTAATC
This sequence comes from uncultured Granulicatella sp., assembly GCF_963515615.1. Taxonomy (GTDB): domain Bacteria; phylum Bacillota; class Bacilli; order Lactobacillales; family Aerococcaceae; genus Granulicatella. The sequence continues at coordinate 2,151 of NZ_CAUPZT010000049.1, forward strand.
CTAACGTTTTCTCCGTAATAAATATACTTACAAATCCTGCTATCGATAATATTGCAAATAATTGAATCGCTAAAATTCCTGCAATCCCCAATAAATTGCCATTAAAAGTTGATGAATTAATGAGCTTCCAAATTCCTACATATAATAAAGCAAAAAGATAAAATTGAATAAAATTCGAAATCAATCCATATGTTTCTCTTTGGCGAACACTAAGTGGTAATAATTTCACTCGTTTATTTAGCCCACTTAATTCAGGCTTCACAGCACTTGCCACCACTGTTGAAAAAACCATAGCCAAAATCATCGTTAATTGCGCAGTAGAAAAATATTGCTCACCTGTCAGCATTCGACTCGTTTGATAATCATTTCGTTGATAGAGTTCTGTACTAAGAACCTCATTTGTTTTTTGAAGAATTTGCGTAGATACTACAGCTGCCGTTGCATCATCCACTTGTTTTTTATCCTTCACCAATTCCTTCAATTCTGCTTGTTCGAATAATTGACCAGTAATATTTTTCAAAATCATTTCATACGTCAATTGATCACTCGTCGAAACTTTTGATTTCTTTTGTACTTGAATTGGATTTGATTGCTGTCCCTCTGATACTATTTTGGAAAAATCTGTTGGAATAATAGCAATCAATTCTGCCTTTTCTTTATCAGTTGTAAGGGCGATAATTTCTCGTTCATGTAATTGTTCAAGCGTTTTTTGGACAATATTCCCTAGCACTTCTTGATCTTGATTTTCTACATATAATATAGTATCTACTTTATTCGGTTTACGTTCAATGATATTTTTCCCTGAAAAATTAATAAACAATCCTATTACTAAAGGCGCTAATACAATCATAAAAAACAGCATATGAAACTGTTTGAACATCATCTGAAGATTTGCTTTTAAAAAATACCAAAATTTCATATTACTCTCCTTTAATCTCGTAATGCTTTCCCTGTTAATTTCAAGAAAGCTTCCTCTAATGTTGTTTCATTGACTGAAACTTTTTTAATGACTAAGTGGTTTTCTTCTACTAAAGAAATAAATTTCATCATTGAGTAAATCGAACGATCCACAACTAAATTCATTTGACGATTTTCAATCGTTACTTCTTGAATTCCATTTTCACTATCTAGAACCACTTGCTCGAATCCTTGTGGAATACGATCCAGTACTACTTCAATAGAATACGTTAAACCTACTAATTCCTTCACATATTCTTTTGTTCCATACGCTACTTCTTCCCCAAGATCCATAATAAATACACGGTCACATAATGCTTCCACTTCTTCCATATAATGCGAAGTATATAAAATAGTAGTTCCTTGTTGATTTAAGGTTTCTAAAAAGTCAAAAATATGCTGTCTCGATTGTGGGTCAACACCAACCGTTGGCTCATCTAAAATCAAAAATTCTGGTTGATGTAAGAGCGCAATCCCAATATTCAATCGTCTCTTCATCCCACCTGAAAAAGTTTTTACCTTTTCTTTTTTCTTTTCTTCTAACCCAGTTACTGCTAGAATTTCTGCAATTCTCTCTTTTAACATATTCCCATATAAGCCATATAGTCCACCAAAATATGTTAAATTATCTACAGCATTTAATTCTTCAATAATTGCTAATTCTTGTGGAACAACTCCTAATTTTTGTCGAATCGTTAAGGCATCTTCTTTAATTGACATCCCATCAATCAAGATATCTCCTTGATCTGTTTTCTTTAATCCAGTAATGATATCAATCAGTGTTGATTTACCAGCACCATTAGGTCCTAATAAACCAAAACATTCCCCTTTCATAATTTCAAAAGATACTTGATTTAACACTTTTTTTTCATCAAATGATTTTGTAATAGATTTAATTTCAACGTATGCCATAGTTGTTCTCCTTTATATATTGATAGTTATTAATGTAAGAAAAGTTTATAAAAAACAAAAGTTAAGAGTATTCCTAATAGAATGATTACAATTTTTTCTTTTCCTTTTTGATAGGTCATCATACTCTCTCTTCCCTTCGCTTTATTGTAATCTTATTATACAAATTATTCCTACACTCGCCTACTGACTTTAGTCACTAACAAGAATGACTTTAGTCACTTTTTTGTATCAAAAAAAGTGAGAAAAAACATTTTTGTTTCTTCTCACTGTCTAAATTTTAGTCTTCTGGTTTATTCATTTTCTTTTGTGAATGAGCCGGTTTTGCAAAAATCATTCGACCTGCTGCTGTTTGTAATGCACTTGTTACAATAACGTCAATTTCTTGATTCATATAATACTGACCATCTTCGACTACAATCATTGTCCCATCATCCATATAAGCAACCCCTTGTTGTCTTTCGGTTCCTGCTTTGATGACTTGAATTTTCATCATTTCTCCAGGAATTACAACAGGTTTAATGGCATTTGCCAATGCATTAATATTGAAGACAGGAACATTTTGAAATTCACTGACTTTATTCAAATTATAATCATTCGTAATAATGACTCCATCAATCGCTTTAGCTAATCGAATTAACTTACGATCCACTTCAGTAATATCATCATAGTCTCCATCATATGTTTCAACAGGAACTTTCGATTCTTTTTGTAAAGCATTCAGAATATCTAATCCCCTACGTCCACGAACTCGTTTCACACTATCAGAACTATCCGCAATATATTGCAATTCATTCAGTACAAATACTGGAATGACTAATACCCCTTCTAAAAATCCAGTTTGCGCAATATCATAAATTCGTCCATCAATGATGACACTCGTATCCAAAATTTTATATTTATGGAAAGCATCATCCACTTTTCTTTCCAACACTTGAGGCTCTTCTACTTTTTTTCTTACTGAAATAATTTTCTGAAAATCACCCCTACGGCTCGTACCAATATAAAATCCTAAATAGCCAAATACAATACTCAATACTACAGGCGCAACTTGCGTAATAGCTGGAATCTGTAAATTCGTTAATGGTAAACTAATAAAAGAAGCCACTACTAACCCTAGTAATGTTCCTAGCAAACCAAATATAATATAACTAACTGAAAATTGATTGACTACTTTTTCTAAACGTTTAAATCCTGCCATGATAGGTTTTGTTAATAATAAAGAAATAAAAAAGAAAATAATTGCACCAATCAATGCACTACACACAGCAGAATTTAACCATTCATTTGAGATTCCTATTAAATCCCACAATGCTGGTAAATAGGTCACACCTAAACTGCCTCCTAAAATCACAAATATGAGGATCATCATCCGTTTGGCAAAAAGCTGACCTTTTACAGATAAATCCATTTTACTCACCTTCCTTATCTAATGAATTTATTAAAATGCTTTTTGAATGGCTTCTTTCACAGAGGAAACTCCAACAACTTCAATTCCCTTTGGAAATTCCCATCCATCAATATTATTTTTCGGAATAAAAATTCGTTTAAACCCTAATTTTTGTGCTTCTTTGACACGATCACTAATACGATTTACACGACGAATTTCTCCCGTTAATCCAATTTCTCCTACAAAACAATCATCTACAACTGTTCCCTGTTCTTTATAACTTGAAACAATACTCATCGCAATTGCTAAATCAATCGCAGGTTCATTTAATTTCAAGCCTCCTGTAGATTTGAAATAAGCATCTTGATTTTGTAGCAATAATCCGGCTCTTTTTTCTAAGACTGCCATTAGTAGAGCTACACGATTATAATCCAATCCACTCGTTGTTCTTCTAGCATTTCCAAAAATTGCTGGAGATAATAAACATTGAACTTCTGCTAAGATTGGACGAGTTCCTTCTAACGACACAACAATTGCAGATCCTGTTGCCCCTTTTAATCGTTCCTCTAAGAACACTTCTGACGGATTGATAACTTCTTTTAATCCATCTTGCATCATTTCGAATACACCAATTTCATTCGTTGAGCCAAAACGATTTTTTACCGAACGTAAAATTCTAAAACTATGGTGTTTTTCCCCTTCAAAATACAATACCGTATCCACCATATGCTCCAACATTCTAGGACCTGCCAACGCTCCTTCTTTTGTTACATGTCCTACAATAAAAATCGCAATTTGATTTAACTTCGCTAATTTCATCAATGTGGCAGTTGATTCTCTTACTTGAGAAACACTTCCTGCAATTCCTGTTGCTTGCGGATGCGCCATTGTTTGAATCGAATCTATAATAACATAGTCTGGCTTTATTTGTTCGACTTGTGTTACCACAGCTTGTAAATCTGTTTCGGGATAAATGTAAAATCCATCTGCTTGCATTCCTAAACGTTCTGCACGCATTTTTACTTGTGCAGCACTTTCCTCACCTGAAACGTATAAAACACTGCCACCTGCTTTTTGTAATTGACTCGATACTTGTAATAACAAAGTAGACTTCCCAATTCCAGGGTCTCCACCAATTAATACAAGCGAACCAGGAACTACTCCACCACCTAATACTCGATCTAATTCTTGCATTGAAGTTTCTACACGTTTGACACGTTCATAGGCAACTTGATCAATACGAAGTGGTTTTGCTCGATTTTCTTCTTCAGAATGACTCACTAAAGATTGTTTTTTAGTACTACTTGTCGTAACTTCCTTATATTCTTCCATCGTACTCCATTGTCCACAATTTGGACATTTCCCTAAATATCTAGGAGAAACATACCCACATTCTGAACATAGATAGCTAACGGTTGCTTTTGCCATAAAAACTCCTTTCTAGCGAACGCCTGATGAACCAAATCCACCTGTTCTCTCATTCGCTTCTTGTTCATCATCTTCATCTGCTTTCAAGAATGAATGGAAAATTCCTTGACCGATACGATCACCTTTTTGGATTTCCTTATCAAATAATCCAAAGTTCAATAATTGGAAATAAATATGTCCTTCATTTCCTTCATTATTATAGTAATCACTATCCACAACTCCTACCCCATTTGGTAATACTAAGAAGTGTTTTAATGGATTACTAGAACGGTTTGCTAATTGTAAATATTCATCTTCTTGCATATACGCTTTAATTCCTGTAGGAACTAAAATCGGTTTTAATACTTTTTGTTCTTTTTCTAATTCAGCTTCCACTACTTCTCTATCGCTACGATATACCCATTGTTTTAATTGAACGGCACAATATTTAAAAATCATCTTCCAAATACTTGGTAACACAATTGTTTCTGCTGCTTCAAAATCATATCCTGCTGAATGTTTTGTGGAACGTTTTGGGATATTAATCCCTTTATCTTGATAACTTGATATAATTTCAAATCCACGTTTTCTTTCCATTTTATCACCTTTTCTTATTATACTATTCTACTCTATCATAACATTGAAAGGGTAAAATTACACTAGAAGATTTCCTAATTTAAACAAATTTCAATATATCATCTATGTGTTATTCCTATTTCTAGGCAAGTTGCACAAAAAATAAACAAAATTTTTAGTCATACAGACTGTAGGCTTTGAAAGCTTTTTCAAGTATAATTACATTATCCAATAAATAGAACAAAAGGGGATTATAAAATGGTACAAATGGAATTAAATCATATTCACAAAAAATATGACAATGCTGATTTTTATTCAGTAACAGACTTTAACTTACATATCAAAGATCGCGAATTTATCGTATTCGTAGGACCTTCTGGATGTGGTAAATCTACAACTTTACGTATGATTGCTGGTTTAGAAGATATTTCTGAAGGTGAATTAAAAATCGGCGATACTGTTATGAACGATGTTGCTCCTAAAGATCGTGACATTGCAATGGTATTCCAAAACTATGCGTTATATCCACATATGAGTGTTTATGATAACATGGCATTCGGATTAAAATTACGTAAATATGACAAAGCTGAAATTGACAAACGTGTTAAAAATGCAGCAGAAATCTTAGGATTATCTCAATACTTAGAACGTAAACCAGCCGCTTTATCAGGTGGACAACGTCAACGTGTAGCTTTAGGCCGTGCAATCGTTCGTGATGCTAAAGTATTCTTAATGGACGAACCTCTATCAAACTTAGATGCTAAATTACGTGTTGCCATGCGTGCAGAAATCGCTAAATTACACCGTCGTTTAGAAACAACTACTATTTATGTAACACACGACCAAACAGAAGCGATGACAATGGCTGACCGTATCGTTATTATGAAAGACGGTATCGTTCAACAAATTGGTACTCCTCAAGAAGTATACAATACTCCAAACAATGTATTCGTCGCTGGATTCATTGGATCACCAGCAATGAACTTCTTCAGAGTAACATTACAAGATGGCGTTATTTCAAACGGTAAAGGATTATCTTTACAATTACCATTAGCGAAACAAAATCTATTAGAAGAAAAAGGATACAATGGTAAAGAATTAATCTTCGGTATTCGTCCAGAAGATATTAAAGGTTCGCAAATCGTTTTAGAAACATATCCTTCATCTTCTGTAAAAGCTGAAGTTGTTGTATCAGAATTATTAGGTGCTGAAACAATGTTATATACTAAAGTAGATGACACTGAATTCGTATCTAAAGTGGATGCTCGTGACTTCCACAACCCAGGAGAAATGGTTGATTTAGCATTTGACTTAAATAAATCACACTTCTTCGATGCTGAAACTGAAACAGTTATCCGTTAATGCAAACGAAAAAAGAAAGCTCCCTTTTTAGAGAGCTTTCTTTTTTTAATCTTCATTCAAAAAATCAGCATTTTCTAGTCGCTTACTATCGATAATGGCTACTAGCATCACTTGTTCTTGAATTTCATAATCAGCACTTAATTGTGTATTTAAAGGAGAGTTTTCTTTTGTACGATATCCAATTAAGTTTAAGTCATATTGTTGACGTAAATGTAAATTTTTTAATGCTTTTCCTACCCATGATAATGGTGGATAAAATTCTACTAAGGAAATATTTTCATCTAATGCAATAACATCTGCTAGTTTATGATGGAGAATATTTTTTGCAACACGTATGCCTGTTTCTTTTTCAGGAGTGATAATTCTAGTTGCTCCCATTTTCATGAGGATTTCTGTTGAAGTTTTACTTTTTGCTTTTGCTACAATTTTTGGCACTCCTAATTTACTACAATGCATCACTGCTAAAATACTTGCTTCTAAATTACTTCCTGTTGCGACCACTACAACTTCACAATCACTAATACCGATTTCTTCTAGTACATGAATATCTGTAATATCCGCAATAACCCCTTTTGTCACATAAGGTTCTAAGCGATTCACATTCTCTTCTTGACTATCTACTGCAATAATATCACAGTCATATTGGCTTAATTGCTTAGCAATGGTTGTACCAAATAAGCCTAATCCTAAGATTCCTACTGTTTTTGTCATATATATTCCTACTTTCTATCCAATTAATAATGGAGCTTTCGCATATTTTATCGGTAACCCTTGTTTATTACGATTTGAAAAACTTAATAAAACTGTTAATGGTCCAATTCTTCCGATAAACATCAATAACATAATAATAATTTGTCCGAACATCGATAGAGTCGGTGTTAAATTAGCCGTTACTCCTACTGTACACATAGCAGATATCGTTTCAAATAATGTATATAATAATGGAGCCTGTGGATCCGTAATACTTAATAAAAATACACTACTTAATGTTAATACGGTAAAGATTATAAAAATCATTAATGATTTTCGAGCCATTTCATAGGAAATTGTATGATGTCTAAAATTAATGGACTTTTTCTCATAAATTTCAGAACGAATAAATAATAACACCACTAAAACGGTTGTTGTTTTTACACCACCTGCTGTTCCTCCAGGAGAGCCTCCAATAAACATTTGAATACAATAGAGTAATAAAGTAGATGGATTTGCCTTGGTATAATCAATACTTGCAAATCCTGCTGTTCTCATTGTCACAGTTTGGAAAAAGCTCACTAATAATTTTTCTCCGAAATTCAAATTTCCAATTGTATCAGGATTGCTCCACTCTGTTATCAATGTTAAGAAAGTTCCTGCTACCAAAATTCCGATCGTTAATAAAATAACTACTTTCGTATGATAATGTAATCGTTGATAAAATGATTTATGATGTTTATTTTGAAGCGAACGACGATAACAAGAAAGAGAATTTTTCACATCAAACCATACTGCAAAACCAATTCCTCCTAATATAATCAATGTCGCTATAACGATTGATAATAAAGGATCTGTTGCATAATCAATTAAACTATTACTTCCTAAATTATCAAATCCCGCATTACAAAAAGCTGAAATTGCAAAGAAAATCGCTGTAAATATTCCCTTACCAACTCCTAACATTGGAATAAAACGATAAGAAAGAACAATAGCAGCTATGCCCTCAATCAATATCGTATATTTAAAAATCGTTCTCAAATAATCTTTAAAATCCTTTGTATCATCACGATTTAAACTATCTTGTAAAGCTAATCTATCTGTTAAAGATAATTTCTTACCAAAATCATATAAGAAAAAGGCAATCATACTCATTAAACCAAGCCCACCAATTTGCATTAAGAACATACAAATGATTTGACCAAATGTATTATAAGTAGAAGCGACCGGTTGAGTAAATAATCCCGTTACACAAACCATCGAAACAGTTGTAAACAAATGATCAAAATAAGTTGCCTGTGATGTCTCTAATTGTGAGATAGGTAAGTTTAGTAATAAAGAACCCACTAAAATGACAATAGCAAAACTAGCTGCTATTCTTTTAGGA
>NZ_CAUPZT010000050.1:0-10783 GCF_963515615.1 uncultured Granulicatella sp.
AAAAAAGATTTGGAACTTTCACAGCATGTTTTTGTCCATTTTTTTGATAATAAATAATCTCATAAGGTAGTTCAAAGGTTGTCTGTTGTCCAGTTTTCTGAGTTGCATTTGCAGCATTCCCTCTTTTATCGGTTACTTTATGATGATAAGAATAGCGATCTTCAGGAGAATATCCAAATTTCTTCCAAAATTCTAACACTGTTGTATCCTCTGAAAGATCATCTCCATAAGTATTCTTTAATCGTGTAAATTGGTTGGCATTAACTACGTCTTTAACTTTTTTAGTTAAAGTTTCACCCAAATTTATAGATGGATCATTATAATAGTTTTTCCCCGTTACTAAATAATGAGGAGTCGATTGAGTAACTGATATTTCTTCACTAGCAGGACTTGTTGGGCCTTCATTGACAGTTACAGAACGTTTTTTTCTTAATAGTTGCTTATTCTCTTCTTCCAATTTATTTTTTGGTAATTGAGTTCCTTCTTCTCGAACTTCTTGTGTAGACGATTCTCCTATATTTTTTTGATTATTCTCTTTTAACTTTAACTCTTTATGATTTTGTTGTTCCAAAGTTGTTGATAAGTTATTTTCTTCTTTTACATTAGAATTTTCATTTGGAATCTTACTTACACTCTCACTTCTAGAATTTTCTGCAATAGTTGTTATTTTAACTTCATCTGCTACTACAGGTGTTCCTATTCTACCAATATAGAACTGTCCTATTACAACAGAAACAATTCCTACACTCAACTTACGAATTGAATACCTTTTTATTTTTTCAAACTTCATATTATCTCCTCCAATTCAGTACTTAGCAAAAAATTAAATCTTATATTTTTTATATCATTCTTAAAAGTAATAGTCAAGAATTTTACTATTTGAATTATTTACGCTGTGACCTTTTTTGAGCAAAAATAGCGATATCATAAATTTGAAAACAAAAATCTGTTTCAGAAATCAAAGAAATTTATCTCTGAAAGTAAATTTTCTCTTCATTTTCAGGTGTAATTATTCAAAAACAGTCTCAGTTCTTAAAAAAAGGTAGACTATCCCCCTTTAATCTGCGTAATTTTTTTAAAAGTTATACAACTACTAAGCAACCCAACTACTCAAATGCTCTGTTTCCTGTTTTTTTACTTTTGAATAGGCAAATCCTAATGTACATAAACAAGCCATTGTGACATATAAAGTTACTTTTTCTAGTCCTCTTATCGTATGATTTTCAAACATAAAGTCTCTATCTAAACGTCCATTGATTCTTTCAATGGCACTTCTCTTATTATAAAGTCTCTCAAATTTATGGGATTGTTGTGAAACTTTAGGGAAGATACGAATATCTTCTGAACGATTTATTCTAAAAATGCGGTTATCATTATATTTTGGATGAAATCCATAACGCAATGAATCACTCGATTGATCATAACCTTTGTATATTAATTCAATCATTTGATAATCTTCTGCTCAATAAAATACCTGTCCATCTTGATTATAATAGAGTAGTGAGTCTCTATATTGTCGACTTTCTTCTTCTCCCCACATATGTCTTGGAGGAATTATCGCAATCATTCCTTTTTTCTTCGATGAATTTTCTAAAATTAATACTATCATACCCTTTATCTGCCATCACTGCTTTTGTATTCTTCAATAGTAATTCTGATTCTGTGAGAATTTCTTCAGCGATTTCACGTTCTCCTTTACTTGCTGGAGTTACTTTAAAAGCTATCGGTAGTTCATAATTTACATCTGCTAATAAATGAACTCGGAAACCAAAATAATACTTCGTAGTTTTAGTTCCATTATTTGAATAATAATTTTTTGCAGTCGTATCTGCTTGTGTTTCTCTTCTACCATCTGGTTCTTTAGTAGATACTTTATTGGCATAACTTTGAATAATTTTTCCATCAACGGCTACTTCTGTTCCAAAATCCGGTAATTCTTCTTGTAATTTCTTTTCTAAAATTACCATCATCTCTGTCAATTCTTCTTGATGTTCCTTTAATTTTTTTATAAAACGAGACATCGCAGCAGAACTTGGTACTATACGAACATGATTATTGGTATGATTCATAGAAATATAGTGCGATTGAAATCCACATAATTGTCTTAATTGGCTATTTCTACGACATTCACGCAATAAACTTTCAATCGTTGAATGTTGGAAAACATTTTTCGCAAGGAGTAATCGCCACATACATACAACCGGATAATCATTTCTACCATTTTCTCGTTCTTCATCTAATTTTTTTAATAACTTTTCTGCTGGTAATACTGATAGTATTTGTGCTAATTTTTCTAATTCTCCTAAATTTTCTTCTTCACTAAATAGGTTTATTTGTGTTACAATGCTCATGTGGAAATTCCTCCTTTAATATTTTTTAAGCAACTATATTATACAGGAATTTCCACTATTTTTTTAGTCGTAAAATTACAAAACAAACAAAATTGACACCATAAAATCCTCATTTTACGGGATATTATGGTGTCGATTTTTATTTTAGTACTACTTCTATCGTATTGATTTCATTGGATTTATTTAACTACGAAAATAATTCTTTAGGTAACTCACCAATTCAATTCACCAACAGGATTTGTCGAACAACCAATAAAAGATTATTGTTGTTTTTTCTTACTTGGAATCAAAAGAGATAGTCCTGTAAGAATTGAAATGACTTCTGCAGAGAAGATTGTAAATTCTTCTGCCACACCAGTGTTCGGTAATAATTCAACTTTAGATGTTGTTTTTTCCACTTTTGGTGGCTCCACTGGTTCTGTTGGTTTCTCTACTTTTGGTGGTTTCACTTGTTTTGCTGGTTTCTCCACTTTTGGTGGTTCAACCGGTTTTACTGGTTTCTCCACTTTTGGTGGTTCAACCGATTTTACTGGTTTCTCCACTTTTGGTGGCTCCACTGGTCTCGTTGGTGGCGTTGGTTCTTTCAAGTCAGGCTTAACCGGTGGGGTTGGAGCTTTTAGTTCTTTCAAGTCTGGTTTCACTGGTTTTTCTTTATCCAACTTGTTTGGTTCTTTTGGAGCAACTCCTAATGGTGTTGGTTCTTTAAGTTCTGGTTGTTTTGGTTCAACTGGTTTCGTTGGTGGCGTTGGTTTTGGTGTTTCAACCAATTCTAGTTTCGGTTTCACATCAATATATTCGTCAACAATACCCGTGTTGATTCCGAATAATTGAGTGAATGGGACGGTTGCACCAAATTCCAAATAGAAGCCATCTTCTGTCACTTTTATAACACCTGCCCCCCTGTACTTGTGAGGTGATTTTTCGTTGTCCCATGTAGGGTTTCCACTGTTAATTTCATCTAATGTTTTATCGGCATAAATTCCATCACCATATTTATCAACAAAAGATTCATTCAATTTGATAAATGAAGCATTGTGAATTTTATACACAATTTCACGATAGGTACTAGGCCATTTATTCACATTGGATCCATATTTGTTAGTCATATAATCTCTGACCTTTTTGAAACCATCTTTTTTGTACTCTTCTTCATCTTTTACATATGCTGTTTTCAATTCTGCTTTTTTTGTATTCCACTCTTGAAGTTTAGCAGGGTCACTCAATAATCCGCCAGGTTTTGATGCTGTTTCGAGGTCTACGTTATACAGTTTCTTAAATTCGTCATTTAAGTATTCATCATAAACTCCTGATTTCCCATAAAATTCCTTAAACATATCCTTATTGTCTGCGAAATAATACGAATTGTCACTATAATCATGCCATCCTGTATTCATAGAACTTACCGCAAACATAACTGGTTTTTCTTTTGTTGGAATCACTTTTGTTCCATCTTCAAGATATAGAGTTGGTTTCATACGGACGCGCGTTTTGTATCCGTGTTGTCGATAAGAGCCATAAATAGAAACAGAAATAGTTGGGTCATAGACTGGAGAAATTTGCATTGTATCAACAGAACTACCAGTATCTAAGACAGTGTATTCATAATCAATACGTGTGACTTTTTTCTTGTCGTAGGTTGTGTTCTCTAAGTTTGTGTATGTTACTGTAAATGGTCTATCTTTTTTGGCAATAACAGGATATGTGGTGATATGTGGGTCGTTACCGTATTCTCTATACCCTATTACTGTTTCATCCCATCGTTTGATGACCTTATCTGTCAAATGATTTTTTGCTAATGCTTCATCTGATAATTGGTCGCTACTCAATTTTTTATGATTTCGTTGCCAAAACAAACGTTCTATAGCAGTATCTTTAATCATAGCAAGCGCACCAGTATCCCCAGTATCTTTAACTTCGATGCTAATTTTAGCATTTGGCTCTTTAACGAAAATCAAATAGTTTTTTTCTTCGGTTGTAAAATGTCCCGGCTTCTTCGATTCCTCTTCGAATTTATTTAGTTTTTCAGCATACTCAGCTTTACGTTTGTCGTTTTCGACTTTATTGGTGGCTGCATTGGCTTCAACTTGTTTATTGTATTCTGCAAGTTTTGTATTGTAATCTACTAGCTGTTTATCATAGTCAGCTTTTTGAGTTTTATAGTCAGCTTGAACTTTGTCGTAAGCTACTTTATCTTTGTTGTATTGGGCTTTTTTAGCGTCCCATTCAGCTTTAAGTTTGTCGTATTCAGCTTTAACCTTGTCTGCTTCAGCTTTTTGTTTATTGTATTCTGCAAGGTCACTTTCGTATTTTGTCACTGTTTCTTTGTTTGTAGCTAACGCTTTATCATATTCAGCTTTTGCTTTTTCATATGCTTCTTTATCAGCTTCATATTGTGCTTTTGCTCTGTTGTATCGCTCTACAGCGTCTTCATAGTTTTTCTTATCAAGTGCATATTTAGCATTAGAATCCATTGTGCCACTATTAGAATTTTCGTCTGCATAAACATGGCTTGCAAATATAGAAAGTGTCATAGCAGCAGTAGTAAGAATCACTGATTTTATTTTTTTGTTCATTCACATTTTCCTCTCATTTTCTATATCATTATTATAACAATTAAAGATTATTACGGGTAATTTTTCAATTATTTTTTTAACATTTTTCATAAGTAGCACTAGTGATAGAATCTATCATCGAAGATTCTATCACCGGAAAAATCGAGACCAAGGCTCGATTTTTAGCCATGAGATTCGCTTTAGCGAAGCTGCTGGCGTCCTTGCTACTATAAAATTATATTTATTCTTCTTCGCCTAAAAGCGCTTCTGAATAAAATTCGCGCACAATTGTTGCACAACGATGACATAAAGTTGGAGCATCTTCTAATGTTCCTACTTCTACTTTCACTGCACGGCAACGTTGACAAGTTTCCCCTTGTGCATGTTCAACAACAACTGAAACACCTTCACCTTGAACCGCATTTTCAGGAGCTGCTGTTCCTACAGGAGCAACTTCTAATTGACTAACAATGAATAATTGAGCAATATCCGTTTGTAAGCTGTCTAATAAATCAGCCACTTCTTGAGTTGGATATAGCATAACTTTTGCTTCAAAGTTTTTACCAATTAATTTTTCATTACGAGCTTCTTCTAATGCTTTAAGAGCTGTATTACGAATTTTAAAGAATTCAGCCCAACGAGCTAAAATAGCTTCTTCACCTTCATAATGAGTTACTTCAGGGAATTCTGCTAATTGAACATAAGCTTCCTCTTCTTTTAAGTATTTCCATACTTCTTCTGTTGTATGCACTAAAATTGGACTCAATAATTTTGTTAATTTTACTAAGATATTATACAATACTGTTTGCATTGCACGACGTTCAAAGCCATTTTCTTGATCAATATACACAACATCTTTAGCAAAGTCTAAATAGAATTGTGATAAGTCAACTGTACAGAAGTTGATAACCCCTTGGTAAACCGTTGAGAATTGATAGTTATCATATGCTTTGCGAATACTATCTACTAATTGATTGAATCGTACTAACATATATTGATCCACTGTACGTAAATCTTCAAATGCTACTGCGTGAGCTTTAGGATCAAAATCAGTTGTATTAGCTAACATAAATCTCATTGTATTACGGATTTTACGGTAAACTTCTGATACTTGGTTTAAGATTTCATCACTAATACGAACGTCTGACTCATAGTCCACAGAACTTACCCATAAACGAATAATATCTGCCCCTTTAGTCTTCATTTCTTTAGCTGGAGAAATAACGTTTCCTAGTGATTTACTCATTTTCTTCCCTTCTCCATCCATTACGAATCCTTGAGAAAGAACTGATTTATAAGGTGCTTTTTTATGAATCGCAACACTTGTTGTTAAACTTGAGTTAAACCATCCACGGTATTGGTCACTACCTTCTAAATACATATCTGCTGGGAATGATAATTCTTCACGAGTTCCTAAAACTCCAGCATGAGAACTACCTGAGTCGAACCATACATCCATGATATCTAACTCTTTTGTAAAGATACCATTTGGAGAATCTGGATGAGTAAAGCCTTCTGGTAATAAGTCTTTTGCATCCCATTCAAACCATACATCTGAACCATGTTTTTCAAAAATTTGAGCAACGTGTTCTGTTGTTTCAGGTGTAATAATTGGTTCACCATTTTCAGCATAAAATACAGGTAACGGAACTCCCCATACACGTTGACGAGAAATTACCCAGTCTCCACGGTCACGAACCATGTTGTAAATACGAACTTGACCAGAAGGGTGATACCATTTAACCTCGTTTTCAATCACATCTAAGATTTCTTGACGGAATGCATCAATTGAAGCAAACCATTGAGGTGTCGCACGGAAAATAACTGGTTTTTTCGTACGCCAGTCATGTGGATAGCTGTGTACAAAATAACTTAAGTTTAATAGTGCACCTTTTTCAGTTAATAAATCTGTAATCACTTTATTTGCATCTGCATAGAACATACCTTCAAATCCAGGTGCTTCATTTGTATAACAACCTTGGCTATCTACTGGAGATAATACTGCTAAATTATATTTACGAGAATAATAGAAGTCGTCTTCCCCGTGTCCAGGAGCTGTATGTACTAAACCAGTACCCGCATCTAATGTTACATAATCTCCATTCATGACTAATGATTCACGTTCATAGAATGGATGCCAAGCAGTCATATATTCTAATGCACTACCTGGGAATTCTTGTAAAAGTTCTACATTTTCCCATGATAAAGTAGCTGTTAATGATTCTACTAAATCTTTAGCAACAACGAATGTACCAGCAGAAGTTTTCACTTGTGCATATACATAATCTGGATGAACGAAAATTCCTAAGTTTGCAGGAAGTGTCCATGGAGTTGTTGTCCAAATAACAAATGAAGTATCTTCACCCAATAAGTCTTTTCCATCTTTTACTTTAAATGCTACATAAATAGAAGCACTTTCTACATCTTTATATTCGATTTCTGCTTCAGCTAATGAAGATTCACTAGATGGCGACCAGTAAATTGGTTTTAATCCTTTATAAATATAACCATTTTCAGCCATTTTACCAAATACACGAATTTGTTCTGCTTCAAATTCTGGTTTTAATGTTACATATGGATTATCCCACGTACCAGTTACACCTAAACGTTTGAACACGGTTCTTTGATTGTCGATTTGACGCCAAGCATATTCTGCACATAACTTACGGAATTCTGCTACTGACATTTTTTTACGATCGACACCTTCAGCATTTGCTAAAGCTTGTTCAATTGGTAAACCGTGAGTATCCCACCCAGGAACAAATGGAGCACGGAATCCGCTCATTGATTTACTACGTACGATAAAGTCTTTTGAAATTTTATTTAATGCATGTCCCATATGAACATCCCCATTGGCATATGGAGGGCCATCATGTAATACGAAAGAAGGTTTGCCTTCATTTTTTAACTGACGTTGCGCATAAAGGTTTGCTTCTTCCCATTCTTGTTGATAATCTAATTCTTTTGTAGGTAAATTCCCACGCATTGGAAATTCTGTTTTTCCAATTTGCAATGTTTCTTTCATCTTCATTGCATTTCCTCCTTTGTCTATAAAATAAAAAATCCCCTGCAAAAGCAGGGGCGAAAGTTTCGCGGTACCACCCAAATTCTTGAAAAGTATTAAGTGCTTTTCAACTTGGTAAATTGTTAACGCTATTTAG
This sequence comes from uncultured Granulicatella sp., assembly GCF_963515615.1. Classification (GTDB taxonomy): domain Bacteria; phylum Bacillota; class Bacilli; order Lactobacillales; family Aerococcaceae; genus Granulicatella. Next base: position 8,065 of record NZ_CAUPZT010000050.1, read on the forward strand.
GCGATATTTCTTACTATTATTTCGGAAATATATCTCAGAGATGATTCTCTATCTTTGAGGGACATGCTAATCTTTCACCAACCATTAGCTCGCTAATTGTATCAAAAATAGAACGTTCTCTTCTACGAATATCAAAATAATACGCTATTTTTACAAAAAATGCAAGTATTTAAGATTGAATTCATTACTCTAATAAATATTATAAAGGAAGGAGATAGCCTAAACTATTTCCTTCCTTTTCCTTGTTAAACTCCTTCTTTCTGATGAAAGAATCATCGAAAATTAAGTTTTAATCTTCTTTTTTCTTACCTGGAATTGCAATTCCTAATCCTGCAAGAATTGAAGCCGCAGCTGCTCCGAAGATTGTAAACTCATCTCCAGTACCAGTATTTGGTAATTCATTCTTATGTTCTTGAACAGTTGTTGGTGTTTCCACTTTAGATTCAGAATGAACAACTTGACGATATACATGACGTACATTGCCATTTGAATCTTCTTCTGTTCTTACAAATTCATATCCTGGAATATTTTCTTTTGGTTGTTTTCCTTTCTTAGTTGAACGGATTTCTTTACCATTTTCATCTACATATGAAGTTTCTTTTTCCTTCACTTCAGGAGTTGATGAAGTTACTTTACGATAGATATGAACAGTATTTCCTTCTTTATCTTTTTCAGTGCGTACAAATTCATATCCTGGAATTGATGATTTATCCTTCGTACCATTTTCTCTAGGTTTTAGAGTTTCCCCATCAACTGATTTCCAAATTGTAGATTTAGATTCATCTGTATTTGGTGTTTCAGGAGTTGAAGAAGATTTCTTAGTATATACATGGATTGTATTTCCATCTTTATCTTTCTTCGTTTGTTTGAACGTATATCCAGAAATTTCTTTCTTATCTTTCGTTCCTTTGTCTGAAGGGTTAATTTCTTTGCCTGTTTCATCTACATATGTTGTAACAACTTTACGGTAAACATACTCAACTGTTGCAACACCTTCTTTTAATTCTCCTGATTCAGGAGCTGATGTTTCAGATTTCTTCACGAATTCGTAAACATCTCCATTTGAAGTTGTGATTGTTGTTGGCTTGTGATCAGTTGTATCGTACTTAGTTCCAACTAAATCTCCATTAACATCCATCACTGTTGTAGGAATTTCTTTACCTTCTGTAGATTTCCCTGAAATTGGATATCCATCCACATCAACATAGTTAACTACTACAAATCCAATATGAGCTTTTGGTAATTCTTCTGTAGTATTTTGTAATTCATATACATAAGTAATGACTGATGTTCTACCTTTTACATCTGAAATTTCAGCATCTGAATGTTGAGTTACTTTTAATAATTTGTAGACTTTACCTTCAGCTGTTGTAATAGTTTGTGGTTTATTATCTGTTGTATCATATGGTGTTTTCACTAATGATGCTGGCGTATCAATTACTGATTTATCAACTTTAACGCCATTTTCAGTTGTTCCTGATAATGGACGACCAGCTTTATCAACATAAGTAACAATTACATTACCATATTTTTGTTTTGTTGCTGGTTCTTTTACTTCTTCATAAACGTAAGTAACATTTTGTGGTTGTTCTGTTACTTTACCTTTTTCCTCAGCAGATCCTGGTTTAGTTTGTTCTTTAAGAATATATACTTTACCATCTTTTTCGATACGTTCAGGTTTAAAGTTTGATGTTGTTGTATCGTATTCTGTTCCAAGTTGCGTATCTTTTGGTTGAATTGTTTGAGTTTCTTTTAATGTAACTCCAGTAGTTGTTTCATAAGATACTGTTACTCCTTGACCTTTAACAGCTCTATAAGTGTAAGTAGCTGTTTGAGTTTGTTCAGTAAAGTTTGTTGGAATTTTATCTACTTTTACAAATTCATAAACTTTACCATCTTTATCTGTAATACGATTTGGATGTTCTAAGTTTACTTTTTCGTTTAGTGATTTCTTACCAGTATTTGTTGGATCTTTGATTTCTTTTCCAGATTCATTAACAAATTTTTGAATAATTTCACCTTTAACTTCAGAGTAAACATACGTTACGACAGCTGGAGTTTCAGTTACTTTTCCGTTTTCTACTGAAGAGCCTTCTTTTACTCCACCATTTTTCTCTACAAGTTTATAAAGTTTTCCATCTTTCGTAATTGTTAAGTCTTTTACAGTTGTAGTGTTGTAATCATCACCTGTTGGAACTTGAGATTTCAAGTTATTATCAGGTTTGATTGTTTCACCAGCTTCGTTTTCGTACTTAACAGTTACATTACCTTTAGCTAACTCATATACATAAGTTACGTTTTGCGGATTTTCTGTTACTTTACCATTTTCGTTTCCTTCTGTACGTGTTGGGACTAAGTTATATACTTTTCCATCTGGTGTTGTAATCTTAGTTGGTTTCAACGCTTCTGTTACAGTAGTGTACTCTTTTCCTGTTGGTGATTGTGTTTCCACAGTCTTAGGTGTTTCATAACCTGGAATCTTATTACCTTCAGTATCTTTGTAAGTTACTGTTACATCACCTTTTGCTAATTCATATACATAAGTTACGTTTTGTGGTGTTTCTGTTACTTTTCCACTTTCTGTTCCTTCTGTACGTGCTGGTACTAGGTTGTATACTTTGCCACTTGCTGTTGTAATCTTAGCTGGTTTCAACGCGTCTGTTGCTGTATTGAAGTCTTTTCCTGTTGGTGCATCTTTTTCTGCGTCCTTAGGTGTTTC
>NZ_CAUPZT010000051.1:0-10392 GCF_963515615.1 uncultured Granulicatella sp.
AAAGGGATTATCTTTGCAGCCATGGTTGAAACTTATGCAATCTTAGGATTATTGGCTTCATTCTTAATTATCAATCAATTAGGTTAGGAGTTGGAACGTTTGAAAGATTTAGAGCAACTAAAACAACAAGTATTAAAAGAAGTCGAAGAAGATTTCTCACATCAATTGGCTGTTGCTACTAAAGAAGAAGAAGAACGTACAAATGTCATGAATGCAACTCTAGCAGAACAAGAAGTGGCAAAAAAAACTCAATTAAAACAACGTGCAAAACAACTTTGGGATAAAGAAAAACAATCTTTAGTCAATGCGAGTAAAAAAGAAATTTTACAAGAAAAAAGACGATTACTCGATAGCGTGTTTGATGAAGTTTACTCCTTAATGTCTGGATGGAGTGGCGTAACATTAGTACAGTTTATTCAATCGGCAGTAGCTCAATTACCTAAACAAGAAAAGATTACTTTAGTATTAGGGGAAGCGACAGCAAGTCAATTATCACAAGAAGATATTCATCAATTAACGAATGCTTCTGAAGTTGAAGTGGCCCAAACGACTTTAAAACAAAAAGTTGGCTTTGTTTTACAACAATCAGGAATTGAATACAACTATTTATTTGATGCATTATTAAAGGATTTAAAACAAGAATACTCACCAGAGTTAGCTAAAAAAGCTTTTGAAAGATAGGAGGGATTTCAATGAATGATTTAGCTTATTCAGGAATCAATACTACTGTTCGTATTTTGGAACAACAATTACTTTCAAAAGATGTCATGAATAGTTTATTAGCTTCAAAAGAGTTACAACAAGCTTTAGAAGTTTTACAAAAAACGACTTATGGTTTTCAAACGGATGAATTATTGCAAACGAAGCAATTTGATGCGGTATTAATGAAGCATTTAAAACAACAGTATGAGGAATTATATGAATTAACTCCTACACCTGAATTATTGGATATTTTTTCGATTCGTTATACGTATCATAATTTAAAAGTGTTATTAAAAGAAAAATTTGCTAAAAAAGATTTTTCACATTTATTAGTACCTATTGGTCGTTATTCATTAACAACATTAAAACAATTAGTAGAAACTAGAGATTCTCAAGATGTTCCTAGCGTTATGGTGACAGCTGTTCGTGAAGCTTATGAAGATTTTGAAAATTTTGAGCGATTAGAAACAGCGGATGTTTTTATGGATACGTATTATTTTAAACATTTAAGAATGTTAGAACGTCAATTGCAAGATGATAAAGTGACTGAATTTGTCAATTTAATGATTGATTTAGAAAATATTGCGACTTTAATTCGAGCAAGCGCTCAAAAACAATCAAGAAGTTTTTTACAAACGGTATTATCGAATGAAGGAACGGTATCGAAAACGCAATTAATCGATACATTCCAAGACTTGGGTTGGGCATCATTATTACAATTGTTTGATGGTGTTTCTTATAAAGAGGAATTAGAAAGCATTTTATCTCAAGAAAACATTTCTGTATTGAAATTAGAATTGTTGAAAGATGAATGTATTTATCGTTATTTAAAAGATGCGACATTTGATGCTTTTGGACCTTATCCATCCCTTGCCTATATTCATGCTAGTGAAATGGAAGTGAAAAATATTCGATTGATTTTAGTAGGAATTGATAATGGGTTTAGTGAAGAACAATTAAGAGAAAGGATGCGACCAGTTTATGGCTCATAAAATTGCAGTTGTTGGAGATAAAGACTCAGTCCTTCCTTTCAAAATTCTTGGTTTTGATGTGTTTCCTGCTCATGAAAGTTTAGAAGCAAGAGAAACGATTGATCGATTAGCAAGTGAAGAGTATGGAATTATTTATGTCACAGAAGCCATTGCTTCTGAAATTGCTGAAACAATTCGTCGCTATGATGCAGTTGTTTCACCAGCAATCATTTTAATTCCAAATCATAAAGGTTCATTATCCATTGGAAAATCAAGAATTCAAGAAAATGTGGAAAAGGCTGTAGGTCAAAACATTTTATAATTCGTAAAATTAGTAAAGAGGAGGTACTTCGGTGAAGAGCGGAAGAATCGTAAAAGTATCAGGACCATTAGTGACCGCTGAAGGTATGGAAGATGCAAATATTCAAGATATTTGTCATGTAGGTCACCTTGGACTGATTGGTGAAATTATTGAGATGCGTAAAGGCGTTGCCTCTATTCAAGTTTATGAAGAAACGTCTGGAATTGGACCAGGAGAACCAGTAACAACAACAGGAGAAGCACTTTCTGTTGAATTAGCTCCCGGAATCATCTCTCAAATGTTTGATGGAATTCAACGTCCATTGAACACATTTAAAGAAGTATCTAACAGTGACTTTTTAGTTCGTGGAACAGTAGTAGCCCCATTAGATCGTCAAAAAGAATGGGAGTTTCACGCAACAGTAGCAGTTGGACAAACTGTTGAAGCTGGAGATATTGTAGGGTATGTACAAGAAACAAAAGTTGTTCAACATAAAATTATGGTTCCTTACGGAGTAAAAGGAACATTAACAAGTATTTCAAGTGGAACGTATCGTATTGAAGATACGGTTTATACGATTGAAACAGAAGAAGGAGAAAAATCTTTCAATCTGATTCAACGTTGGCCAGTTCGTCAAGGACGTCCATTTAAAGTGAAGAAAAATACGGAAGTTCCAATGTTAACAGGACAACGTGTTATTGATACTTTCTTCCCTGTAACAAAAGGGGGAGCTGCAGCTGTACCTGGACCATTCGGAGCTGGTAAAACAGTTGTTCAACACCAAATTGCAAAATGGTCTGACGTAGATATCGTAGTTTATGTAGGCTGTGGTGAACGTGGAAATGAGATGACAGACGTATTAAATGAGTTCCCAGAATTGATTGATCCAACAACTGGCGAATCAATTATGGAAAGAACAATTTTAATTGCGAATACATCAAACATGCCTGTAGCAGCTCGTGAAGCTTCTATTTATACAGGGATTACAATTGCAGAGTATTTCCGTGATATGGGATACAGTGTTGCGATTATGGCGGATTCAACTTCACGTTGGGCAGAAGCATTACGTGAAATGTCAGGACGTTTAGAAGAAATGCCTGGGGATGAAGGATATCCTGCTTACTTAGGTAGCCGTATTGCAGAATATTATGAACGTGCTGGACGTGTCGTTACTTTAGGTAGCGAAGGCCGTGAAGGTACTATTACTGCTATCGGAGCAGTATCACCTCCAGGGGGAGATACTTCAGAGCCTGTTACTCAAAATACATTACGTGTTGCTAAAGTATTCTGGGGATTAGATGCAACATTGGCGCAAAAACGTCACTTCCCATCTATGAACTGGTTAACTTCTTATTCTTTATACAATCAAGAAGTTGGAAAATATATGGATGAACACATTCATGAAAATTGGTCATCTATGGTTCAACATGCGATGCAAACATTGCAAGAAGAAGCAAGCTTAGAAGAAATTGTACGTTTAGTTGGTTTAGAGTCATTGTCTGAAAAAGACCGTTTAACAATGACAATTGCGAAATCAATTCGTGAAGATTACTTACAACAAAATGCATTTGACGATGTGGATACATTCACTTCTCGTGAAAAACAATACCGTATGTTAGATTTAATTTTAACATTTGAAGAACAAGCAAGACATGCGATGAGCGTCGGAGCTTATTATGCAGAAATTATGGATGGAACAGAAGAAATTCGTGACCGTATTGCTCGTTCAAAATATATTCCAGAAAGTCAAATGGAACAATTTACAGCAATTAAAGAACAAATTCAAGAAGATGTTAAAGCAACTATTCAAAAAGGAGGAATGACAAATGCTTAAAGAATATCGTACGATTAGTGAAGTTGTCGGCCCTCTAATGATGGTTGAACAAGTAGAAGGCGTTAAATTTGATGAGTTAGTAGAAATCCAATTACAAAATGGAGAAACTCGTCATGGACAAGTACTAGAAGTTCATGAAGATAAAGCGATGGTGCAAATTTTCGAAGGACCTAGCGGCATTAACATTCGTGATTCCAAAGTACGTTTTAAAGGGAAATCTTTATCCTTAAATGTATCAGAAGATATGGTGGGACGTATTTTTGATGGAATGGGAAATGTGATTGATGGTGGTCCTGAATTATTACCGGAAGCATCATTAGATGTGAATGGACAAGCGATTAATCCAGTTTCTCGTGACTATCCGGATGAATTTATTCAAACAGGGATTTCAGCAATCGACCATTTAAATACATTAGTTCGTGGACAAAAATTACCAGTATTCTCTGGTTCAGGTTTACCTCATAAAGAATTAGCAGCTCAAATTGCTCGTCAAGCAACGGTGTTAAATAGCGATGAAAAATTTGCGGTAGTATTTGCTGCGATGGGGATTACCTTTGACGAAGCAGAATACTTTATGGAAGATTTCCGTAAAACAGGGGCGATTGATCGTTCAGTAATGTTTATTAACTTAGCGAATGACCCAGCGATTGAAAGAATTGCGACTCCTAAAATTGCCTTAACAACAGCTGAATATTTAGCGTATGAAAAAGACATGCACGTGTTAGTGATCATGACAGATATGACAAACTACTGTGAAGCATTGCGTGAAATTTCTGCAGCTCGTCGTGAGGTTCCAGGTCGTCGTGGATATCCAGGTTACTTATATACAAACTTATCGACATTATATGAACGTGCGGGACGTTTAGTAGGACGTAAAGGGTCTGTAACTCAAATTCCAATTTTATCAATGCCTGAAGATGATATTACACACCCAATTCCAGACTTAACAGGTTATATTACTGAAGGTCAAATTATTTTGGATCGTGCATTAGATAAACAAGGGATTCAACCTCCAATCAATGTATTGCCATCTCTTTCTCGTTTGAAAGATAAAGGTTCAGGTGAAGGGAAAACTCGTAAAGACCATGCTTCAACGATGAACCAATTATTTGCTGCCTATGCAACAGGAAAACAAGCAAAAGAATTAGCAGTCGTTTTAGGGGAATCTGCTTTATCAAAAACAGATAAATTATATGTTGAATTTACAGATCGATTCGAAAAAGAATACATCAGCCAAGGATTCCAAACGAATCGTACCATTCAAGAAACATTAGATTTAGGTTGGGAATTACTATCAATTTTACCTCGTACGGAATTAAAACGTATCAAGGATGAAATGCTTGATGAATTTTTACCTAAAGGGGAGTGATTCCTAAATGGTGAGATTAAATGTAAAACCAACAAGAATGGAATTGTCGAAATTAAAACAGAGATTAACCGTTTCTGTTCGTGGTCATAAATTATTAAAAGATAAGCAAGATGAATTAATGAGACAATTCATTGAGTTAATTCGTAAAAATAATGAATTACGTGATCAAGTTGAAAAACGTTTAACAGCAGGAATGAAAAGTTTTGTGTTAGCAAAAGCAACACTAGAAGAAGCTTTTATTGAAGAACTAGTAGCAATTCCGCCACAAAGTGTCACATTGAATTTACAAGAAAAAAATATTATGAGTGTTTCTGTTCCAGAAATGAATTTTACGGTAGTAGAACAAAATCAAGAGAGTGATTTTAAATATGGTTATTTAAACTCCAATAGTGAAATTGATCATTCAATTGAAGAAATTTCTGCAGTGTTACCTGATTTATTATCATTAACAGAAATTGAAAAAACTTGTCAGTTATTAGCTGATGAGATAGAGAAAACACGTCGAAGAGTAAATGCTTTAGAATATCGTATGATTCCTCAATTAGAAGAAACGATTTACTATATTGAAATGAAGTTAGAAGAACAAGAACGTGCAAGTATTACTCGTATTATGAAAGTAAAAGATATGGGTCAAAAATCATAATAAAGAAATATCAAAACGAGCATCTTGAAATAAAGATGCTCGTTTTTTTGTGCTGTTATTTATCTATTTCTCATGATGGTCAATAAAATACTTCAAGACATCTTCCCTTGTCTTTTCATCTAATTCATCTGGAGATACTTTATCAATATATTCTAAAATAATTGGAATCATTAACTGACATAGACGAGTAATCGAAAGTTGTGTTTTAGTATCTGAATAATGCATAGGATAGGTTTGATAGAAGTAAATGTTGAATGCTTTGTAACTCTCTAAAAGAGAATCAAAAGTTTGTGTATGGATAATAGCGGTAGAATATTTAGAAGGTAAAATAATTTCTAATGATTGATCAAAGTATAAGTGTAGCGAATCTCCGACTTTTTTCTTGTCGATACAATGATGGTAACCACACCAATGATGATGTTCTGAAAAAGTATAAATAGGAAAATAGAGAAAATCGTCAAAACAATAAGGAATTTTTTTGCGGATGGGAGAAACTCTTTTTGTAATTTCTTTGGAAAGAATATACGAAATAGGAGAGTTATCTTGTAATAATTGGAATAATTGAGAAGTTGTTTGACGTGTGATATACCACTGACCAGAACAGGTGACAATGATACTATTGCAGTCGGTTCGTGGATGATCGCTAATATCGTAAAGCAACACAACATCTCGAGTCATTTTAGGAACTTGATGTTGGATACAAGTTTCAAAAATACTTTCATCACAACTACGATTAAAATCTATGACTGTGTTTACCATATAAAACCCTCCTGAAAACGCTTTTTTATTTTATTATAAACTAAAATCCGTGAAAAATAAATTAAAAAGCGAATAAAATCACATTTTCTATGAAAAAAACAATTGTTTTAGGGAATAATGTTGAAAAACAAGGATTTAGTATTAAAAAATTCGAGAACAAATTTTGTTTGAAATCAGTATTTAGTATACAGTTTTAGTAACAAGATCTTGTAGAACAGGACAAAGGAGAGAGGAGTATGGAGTATTGGAAAATGTCAGCGGATTGGAGTGAAGAATATCTTCAAACATTCGAACCAGTATTACACTCAGTATTACGAGGATATCATGTATCCAATACAAATTCAGGATATCAAGACTTATTACAATTAGGACGAATCTTAATGTTAGAAACTTTTCAAAAATTAGGAGGAAATCCTCTAGAAGAACAACGGTATATTTACGCTGCATATATTAAACGAGGGTTTAGTTGGATTTGTTTGCGAGAATTTTCAAAAGAAAATCAGCAAAAGATGCGAGAATGTAGTGATGAAAACTTGGAATTTATGCTAGGGAAGGACACCAGTATTCAAGGGCAGTTGGAAATGAATGAACTCTTGGAAGGACTCTATAGTGTACTAACCCCAAGGCAGAAGAAAACATTGGAGCTGTTCTTAGAACAATCTGATTCTATTAAGGAATTAGCCAAGCTCGAAGGACGTTGTAAAAGTAAATATTACCGAGATCGACAAGCCATTCAAAAGAAATATCAACAATATATTCGAGGAGGAGAGTCAAATGGTGGAAAAAATCAATGAAACATTAATGGAAAATAGTGGACGATTAGTAGGAGTTGAATTTGTCGTGATTCATAATGATGCTGGATCGATGACGCCAGAGCAGTATATTGAATGGTTAAGATACCGTGAAAAATCATTAGGAATTGCACATTATTATTGTAATCGCAACACAATTGTTAGAGTAGTAGATACGTATAATATTGCCTATCATACTGGGGATTGGTGGAGTAATATTCGCTCGATTGGGTATGAAGTCTGTGAAAGTATGAAAGTCTCAGATGAGGAATTTCTAGAAAATGAAGACATTACTCTTATGCAAGCAACGGAAGATTTACTCTATTATGGACTACCGATAACAACAGATACGGTAAGACTTCATCATGAATTTGTCCCGACTTCATGCCCACATAGAAGTCTAGCATTACATGGAGGTACAACCGAAAGTGTTAAAAACTATTTCGTCATCCGAATGAACGAGTTGGCACAATTAGGAAGTACAGTAGAAGAAATGCTCGAAACAATTACTCAACCTAAAGTAGTTACTGAAGCAGTGGATGAGAACTTGCAAGAAACAGTCTCATCTGCAAATGAAGGAGATGCAGAACTTACCGATAATAATTCCACTACCTCAAATGAATCACTAGCTAAGGAAGTGATTCTAGGATTATGGGGAAATGGAGCAGAACGAAAACATCGCCTAGAAGAAGCAGGATATGACTATGATGCCATTCAAGAAATCGTCAATAAAAAATTAAACGAATAGGGGTAAAAATCATCGAGAAAATTCTTTATATAGTGTAGGAAGTCATGACACTACAAAAAACAACACAAACAGGAGGAAAAAGAAAATGGCAAAAGTATTTCAAAACGCAACATTAGAAGTATTTCATATGGATGAGGAAAAAGGAAAGGCAAAACGTATTAAAAGCTTACCAAACCTTGTCGAAACAGCTGACGAACAAGCAGTAAAAGAAATTGGAGAAGCATTAAAAACATTGATGAAAGATCCAGTGAGCTACGTAACAGTTGTAACACATTACCGTCACACAATTGCTTAATAAGAAAAGGAGTGAAAAACTATGACAACAACAAAAGAATTAACATTAGTCTTCAAAAACGCAGATGGAAAACATAAAAACTTGGTGATTGCAAACCCAGTAGAAAACTTGGATGAAGCAACGATTAAAGCAGCCATGCAAAAAATCGTCAATGCACATGCTTTTGAAAAAGCAGGCAAGAAAGAGTATGAAGGGATCGTATCTGCATCCTATGTGGATCGTACCGTAACAAAAGTATTCAAAACAGAACAATAGATTGAAATAGAACGAACGTAAGAAGTCGAAGGGGAAACTCTTCGACTTTTTGTGTTATAGTAAATTTAGAAAGAGAATTATAAAAAATAGCAAAGAAATTCTCGATAAATAATAGAAATTAATCAATATAACTCTAAAAAGAGGGAGCTAATTATAGCTAAAAATAATCAAAACTTAAAGTAAATTATGATAGTAATGAATAATCGAAATACAAAAAAATATGGCACATTTAACGGAATAAAAGTGAGGAATTACGGAATGGTATAAAGTGTTTTCTTGATTAGAAAAAATTCAAAACAAGCTGAAAGTAGACATTATAATAAATAAGTGTTTCTAAATAAAGGACAATATTTTTGTTATTAAGTATAAATGCAGATAGTATATTTGCGATGTATCCGGACATAATATAGAGATATATGAAGATTCACAATTATAGAGAGAAAGGGAAGAATCGATAAGAAGAAAACATAAGAAATTATTCAACTCTTGCACCAGAACCTCAAGAAAAAGTAGCTTATCAAGAATTACCAAACACAGATACAGGTAATGATTTCGCATTCTTTGGAGCAGCAGTAACTGCAATCCTTTCAGGATTAGGGCTAGCGACTTTAACAAAGGAAAAAGAAGACTAAGATAGGGAAATCTAACTCTCTATTGCAGTTGACGATACCCTCGAGGCATCGAGGGTGTTTTTATGTAGAAAATAGGATTAATGCTTGTTTAAATGTTAATTAGTGTAGAATATTTTTGCTTTGAAATATCGTGTACAATTTATACAAAAAAATTATAGATTTGTGAATGATATATAAAATATATTGTTAAAATGAATAAAACTTGAAAAAGTTATGTGAATTTGGTGTTATAATTAAACAAACAAAAAATAGTTTGTCAATGTAAAATTTTATATAAGGGGATATGTAATGGGGAAAAATAATTATCAAAAACCAATGAAGAGATTCCAGCGCTATGGAATTCGTAAGTTTTCACAGGGTGTAGCTAGTGTAATGATTGCTAGTGGAATGTTCTTTTTAGCAGGGGGGATGGTTTCAGCTAATGAAATCACTGCTCAAACAGATTCTAGAACTACAGAAGAAAGAGAGCAAAATCCTAAAAAAGTAGAGGAAAAAGCAACAGAAGCTTCTGTAGAAACTAAAAAACAAGAAATTACTTCTTTAGATAAAACTAAATTAGAAAATTATATTAAAGAAATTACTACAAATATCGAATCAGGAAAATATGATTCAAAAACAGAAGAATCTGTAGCAAACTTAAAAGCTGAAGTAGAAGCTGCAAAATCAGTTGTTGTAAATGCGAAAACACAAGAAGAATTAACAAAAGCTTACAACAAATTAGTAACAACAGCTGCTACTAAATTAGTTAGCAAAAAACAAGTGGAGAAAAAAGAAACTCCAGCAGTGGATACTACAAATGGACAAGCAACTGTAGGTAAAAAAGCAGATAATACAGAACCGGTATCAGCATCAAATTCAATTGCCAATACTGGGAAAAATGATGAACGTAATGGAAAAGAAATTGAAGCAAAAGGCTCTCAATTACGTTCTGCTGATGAAGGTTATACGAGTAATTCAACAGAGTTAAGAAAAGAAAACGGTGAATTTGCTACGGCTACAGGTAAATCATACAAAGTATTAGATGGTAACGATCAATTTAGAGTATACGTTCACGGATACCAATCTGAAAACACAGATGTAAAATCATCTAAT
>NZ_CAUPZT010000052.1:0-10032 GCF_963515615.1 uncultured Granulicatella sp.
ACATTGGTTCTCTTTTTTTTATTCTTTTTTGTCACAAATGTATGATACCCTAACACTATCCAAACCATTAACCATTGTAAACTTATCAACCTCTAGCTCTCTTAAAATCTCAATATACTCTGTTGACAATTTTACTATTTTCGAAGGTTTTATTTCTTCTGGTTTTTGAAATTCTTGATTAATATCAGCTAATGCTTTCTTGCGCTCTTTATCTTTTGATCCCTCATCTATCGTATCATATAAATCTTCAGACATATTAAACGCTTCAATTGCTATTTTTTTATTGTCATTTTTTAATGTGTTGTCTAATAACCAAGTCCTATCTAATATACGTATATCTATACCATATTTATTTCTTAATTCATCTTCTGCTTCTGCTCTCTTTTTGTCAGAAACAAATTGATTGGTCATAAAAAATATTTTTTTGTATCCTCTTTCCAGATTTTCATTAGTTTCAATTATTTTTTTTACATCTGACTTAAATTTTTGTTTCCAATTTTTCTTTGCACTAATTGCAAAAGCCCATCTTTCACTATTTGCTGAGTCACTATATCCTACTAACCATCTCTCTGCTATTGTCTCCGCTACAGGAAAAGTCTCAGAATCTACCTTGCTGTCTCCCCCTCCTGTTGGTCCAGTTTGAGGAAGTAAATTAGGACAAATAGTAACTTCTGCAATACCTTTACAATATTTTTCAAATTCTTTTTCTCGACTCTGACTAGTTAAAGATTCTAAAAAATAAGAGAAGAAATCTTCTGAAAATTTTCCTTTTTTAACAATTTTTGAATCTGAAAATAAATCAGGGTGTATTTTTTTATAAAAATTTTTTTCATCCATTTACATCACTTCCTACAAAATATTACTTCCTAATATATTTACATTAGATTATTAACTCAATTAAACTCAGTTACCATGAAAAATTAAAACCAAACACTTTAATTTCAGTTTTGTACTATCTTTTATATAAATTATTTTTCTCTAGTAAAGGACTTAAAATTTAGCGTTCATCGTTACTATCTGCCTCTGTCATAATTATGACATGATACTCTGATGTAATTTCTTAAGCAATGACAACAGTTCTAGAACTCATTATTTCTTTCAAGCTGATAAATTGCTAATTATATCGTCTGTAAAATTTATATCTGGAACATTAGAATATTTTGAATTCTTTAGAATATGATTTTTCTCTATTAACCTTTTCTTTCCAATTATCTTAATAGAATAATCTAATAAATAGTTAAAATAATTTATAAATTAACAGAAAAGTAAGAATCCTTTTTCAAAAAAATAATCTTGCTTCATCACAATCCATATCTGTTATAAAAATTTTATTATCTAAAGTCATAAATTTCACCAAATTATAAATAGAATATTGTATTTAATTGTTTTTCCTTTTCAGAAATATTATTATCAACATCATTGATATCAGAATAATTAACATATAAATTATTTTGATCTATTAATTCTACTAACAGTTGTTTCTGCTCAAATAAACTCAAATTATTGAATTCTTCCTTATGAAGTTTCTTTGCGTCTACTCTATAAGATAGGAATGAAGATTTTTTTACTTTTTCAAGTAATTCTACCAATTCTTCAGAACTTAATGCATTTTCAACCTTATTTAAGAAATCTTGTGCATCATTTTTTAATTCGCAGTAAACAAAGGAACCTCCACCTTGCCATTCAACATCTTTAGAAATTCCTCCTTGTTCACCGGCAATAACCTTCTTCAATCGTTCTACTGATACTGTTTCAATATAATCCATTTGTTCAATACCGATATATTGACGATTCATTTTATGTGCAACAGCTTGTGTAGTTCCGCTCCCCATAAAGAAATCAAGAATAATATCACCTTCAACAGTTGTTACATTCAAAATTGTTTCTATCAATTTTTCAGGCTTAGCATATGAAAAATCATCTCTAGTAAATAATTCAGTTATTTCTACATTACCAACTTTATTCTTTGTATTAACTAATAGATTATAAACAAAATTTTTTACTAGAATATCGCTGCTAACATACGAAAGCTTGTTATTTTTAATATCCTCATCCTTAAAAACTCTTCTGAAAGGCTTGTCACCTTTCATGAATTCATAATCATCAGGAAAACCAATTCCACCTTTTTGATACCAATCATCAAATGTACTTTTCGAAACTGCCCATGATCTTTTAGGATTTACTGGATATTGCTTACCGGTTTTGGGATTAATCATCGTAAAATCAGAATTCGGTCTTTCTTTTACAGTTGTTTGCTTTGTTAAGTCAGCTGTGCGCCATGGACGATTAGGAAAATCAGGTGTTGTATAATACTTACGTTCAATTTTACGTCCAACAATAGCTTGATTTTCAGCTGCTTTAGTATAAACTAATATCCAATCAAAATCTTGCGAAAAATTAAATGGAACATCCGATTTACCATCTCGGATTTTTCTTGGTAAAGTTCCAATAAATTTATCCTTTCCAAATATACTGTCACACAAAACCTTAAGATAGTGCATTCCATCTTCCCCTGTATGAATCCAAATTGAACCTTGTTCGTGTAGTAATTCCTTTGCTACTTCTAATCTATTCTTTAAAAAAACAAGCCAAGTAGACATTTTGAAATTTGAATTATACTTAAATGAATCTCCAATATTTTTTTTAAAATAATATGGTACATCAATGTAAATAAGTTTAACTTTTCCGGAATATCTTTTTTTCAAACTATGCAGAGCAATTAGATTATTACCTTTAATGATTAAATTATCTGTATCCTCAATACTTTCAACTTCGTGTTCGCCTTCTTTATCATAACGTTTAAAGTTTGTTAATACTTTATTATCTAATAAGCGATTAATTTCATTAGGAGCAAGTGTTTTATTGAAGAATACTTCTTGTCTCTTGGTATCTTCCTTTGTTTGTCCACCTTCAAGAATACAATCTTTATAAGGAAAGTTTAATACAACGTCATTATTTTCTGATATATAGTCTCCATTATCAGTTCCTAATCCAATTTTAGTTTTATATGCTGTATAACTATCTGGAAAAAATTCTTTATTATTTAAAAATTGTAAAAAAACATCTTTTTTGAATACAAGAACTCCATCTTCTAAAGTAGTAAAGAAATGATTTTTAACATTTTCTTCCTTCATCAATAGATTAAGAAGTTTTGCATCATATTTTCTGGCAAGTTCTGATAATTTATTTTTATTTAATGTACCATTTACTACAAATTCTTCAACATTCATTAATAGATTTGACAGTTCCGTTTTCATATAACTCCTCCTGTAATTTTATTTAAGGTTATTATATCATAAGGTTTCAATAACTGTATGAGGTAATTAGAATAATTTTTTTTACAAAAAGACGGCTCACGCCGTCTCCTTACTACCCAAACGTCAAGCCGTTCATTATCTTCTCTTCTGCAATTTTCATTTGCTTCATTAACTCATCAATAATGGCATCATAGCTAAAGTCCTCTATTTTCCAGTATTGATAACAATGGCAATATTTAGCTGCTACATTCCCATACTTACAATAGTTATTTCTCATTTTGGAAGTGCGATTTTGTTTTGCGATTTCTTCTGCGAAGTTTCGTTTGAAGTAATCACATTCGTACAATTTCTCAATCACCGTTTTCTCGTTATAATTACCTTCTTGCGAAGCTCCTCCATAAATTCTAAATTGGTCTCCTTCTATTTGCACGCCAATCATGCCAATTTCTTTTATTGGATCTTCATCGATTCTTTGAGAGAAGACGATACTTAGGGTTGGTTTCTTATGGTTGAAGCTAAGTCCACAGACTGGTTTTGCCCAATCTTTATATGCTTCAAAAGTTAGTCGTTTATAAATTTCTTCCATAAATTCTGATCCTTTTAGTTTTACATAAATATCAGAATAGCGTATTTTTTCTAAGTCTTCATCTCCAATGATGTATTTGCTTTCATTTTGCTCCATTTTGCTTTGGAATAAGTCATAGAGTACTTCGATGTCTTCTGCATATTGTTTGATATAGTCTGCAAAATCCATTGTAGCATGTTGTTGTTGGATATTTTGAATTCTTGTTGCTATTTCTTGGTAACTTAAGAATGACCATTTCCCTAATTCTTGAATATCTAGTGATGCATATAGTCCTGTTAGAATCCCTGTGATTGGTAATTCTTGTTTCCCTAATTCTTCTTCATATCTCATCAATTGTTCTTTTGTTGGAATGGATTTGATTTTGTTTTCAATAATGAGTACTTCAGTTACATTCGCTTTGTTTTTATACGTAATCGTTAGATCCACATGTTTCTTTTCTCGTTCGACTGAGACGAATGTACATCCTTTTTGATAAAAATCAGGGATAAATACTTCGATAAATGGATGTTTTCCTTCAACTTCTTGCTCTAGTAACCATGCCCAAAAATTGGAATGAGATAATTCCTTCCCACTTAAGGAAATGGCAAATAATGGGGAACGGTTGAGTCGTTGTAATTGTTCTTCTATGATACTTGTTGTTTTCTGTTTCATGTCATTATCCTTTAACTTTGTTAGTACCTTAAAGTTAACAGATTCGCTGTACGATTTCAATGAATGATGCAAAAAGACACCTACTTCTTAGTAGATGCCTCTAAATTTCTTATTTTTCACCTTTGACTTCTGTTGTAGCGATATTTTCGCCAAACCATTTTTGGCTGATTTCTTGGAATTTTCCTTCTTGGTATAAGGCTACAAATGCTTGGTTAAGTTGTTCTTGTAAAGTTTTATCACTTTTACGTACTCCTACCGCAAAGGATTCACTTTCAAATCCTGCTGGAAAGATTTCGTAGTCATCTATAATGCCTTCTGAAACGAGGTAATAATTCGCATAAACTCGGTCAATTAATAATGCATCAATGCGGTCGTTTTTTAAGTCAATGAGTGCTTCGTTAAAGCTTTGATATTGATCTGCATCATGATTCTTTACGTGATTTTTTAACAGCTCCGGTTGTGCTTCAAAATCCAAATATCCAGATGAACCTGTTTGAGCACCTAATACTTTATCCTTCATATCTTCAACAGTTCTAATATTACTAGACTTCTTGCTGACGATGACTTGTGTATTTTGCATATAGGGAATCGTAAATGCTACTTTTTCGCTTCGTTCATCGGTTGCTGAATAGCCATTCCAAATAGCATCTATTGTTCCGTTTTGTAATTCTGTTTCCTTCATATCCCAATCAATCGGTTGAAAATAAATTTGGATGCCTAATTTCTTAGAAACTAGTTTTGCTAGGTCGATATCAAATCCTGCATATTGTCCATTTTTCTCTTCATATCCCATTGGAACAAATGTATTATCGAATCCTACTGTAATACTGTTTTGTTGTTGATATTTTTCCCAATTATCTTGTTTCGGGTCACTAGCTTTTTGTGTACAAGCCATGAAGAGGATGCTAAGACTGCATGTAAAAAATAGTAAGAATTTCTTTTTAATCATAAACTCCCTCCTATTTTGGTTCCACTTTTAATAATTGGTCAGCAATATTTTCAGCAAATTGCAAGTCATGGGTTACAACGATTTGAGTCATTCCTAATTCACGGTTTTGTAGAATTAATTTTTCAACTTCTAATCGTAGTGCTGGATCTAATGCTGAAGTTGGTTCGTCATAGCCAATAATTTCTGGGTCAATCATCATCGCTCTTGCGAGTGCGACCCGTTGTTTTTGTCCTCCTGATAAGGAATAAGGATAGACATCTGCATGTTCGGCTAACCCTAGTCGTAGTAATAATTTTCTAGCTTTTTCCTCTGCTTCGTCTTTTGCCATGCCCATCATTTTGACTGGAGATAAGGTTAAGTTGTCTAATACAGATAAATGTGGGAATAATTGAAAATCTTGGAATACAAATCCTAATAAGGGACGTTTTTCTAATTCATCTAATGGAACTAAGTTTCCATTATAATAAATTTCTCCGGAATCAATCGTTTCTAATCCTGCTAACATTCTTAGTAATGTTGTTTTTCCTCCACCAGAAGGCCCAACGATTGCTAGTATTTCTTTTTCTCGTATCGTTACATTAAAGTTTGACAAAATTTTCTTATCGCCAAAACCTTTACTAATATTGCGTAATTCTAACATTGTTCTCCTCCTAACGGTAATAACTGAATTTTTTCTCAACACGTTTTGCAGCAATCGTAATAGCCCCAATTAAAATTAAGTAAATCGCTCCTGCTAAAAACATTGGCACTAAACTAGCATCCCGATTAGCAGCTGTACGACTCGCCAAAATTAAATCGGAAATTCCTAATGCGTACACTAATGATGTATCTTTTACTAAACTCATAATTTCATTAAATACACTAGGTAACACGATTTTAGTCACTTGAGGAAGAATTATATAACGAACCGTTGCTATTGGTGTGAATTTTAACACTTTAGCCGCTTCATACTGACCTTTTGGAATCGTATCAATTCCCCCACGGAAAATTTCAGCAAAATATGCTGCATAATTCAACGTAAACGCAATAATCGCAGCAGGAAGACGATCTATACGAATGCCTACACTAGGTAATACATAATAAATAAAAATCAACTGAAGCAATAACGGCGTCCCGCGCATAATCCAAATATAAATATGAATCACATAATGGAGGATCTTCCAATGGACTTGCAACACAAACGCAATCACAACTCCTAAAGGAATTGAAAATAATAAAACAAGTACAAACACTTGTAACGTCATAGTTGCACCATTCAATAAACTTGGTAATATCTCAAATAAATAAGACATACGACACCTCCAAAATAAATATTGTTCGAATTATAGCATATTCAATGATAAAATCAAGGTATTTTCAAAAATGTTTTCAGATTTTTTCATCGAATGAAAAATGACATCTGCCTTTGCGGTAGATGCCATGGTGGTTTATATTCTAATTTCTCTTACTGTTCTTGCTTTTGTTCTTCAATTGTTTTACTAATTTTCTCAACTCTTTCATCACTTTTACGAATTTCTTCTTGTGTGAAAAGTTCTTTTCAAACGTCTTTCCAATTACTTCCTATATCATTAGTATGATACATTTAGTTTCCTCTTTTCTTTCAATCTAAAATACCCATAAATTAACTATTAAAACTAAATGAAGCAGCAATCTAATAATATGATGCGACAAATGAACTTTCTTAAGACTCTTTCTTCTATCCACAAAAAACATGAGCGAAATCAATAACAACAAACAGGAAATTACTACTTTAATAATGATATTCGTATAAAAGAGATGAATCCCTGCAAAGAATGTTAACAATACAACTAGTAGAATTGAAGGAATAGATATTCCTAACTCATTTTTATAAGCAAAAAATGCTAACATACATAACAATAAACTGTAGACAAAAAGTGTGATGTTCATAACTAGTTACCTCCTTATTCTTTTAATTTAAAATTTTTTTACACTTAAAAATATAATATTATTAAGAACAAAAGTTAATCATCAATACGAATAATTGCTTTAAATTACAAAACAAGCCCCTAGTTCATTCTAGGAGCTTGTAGTTATATATCACTTTTCATCTTCATTCAAATTCAACATAATGAATTTCTGAATTTTCGTTTCGGAATGTTTCACCTTTTGGAATGTCTTTTGTATCTTTCTTAAAAGCTATCCATGCCATGCCTTTTTCTGATAGGAATACCATGCTTCCATCATAGTCATATTCATGTTGATATTGTAAGTCAATCAAACGATAAGGTGTTTTGTATCGTCCTGATTCAGTATCAGTTGCTGAGAAACTCATGAATCCAAGGCGATTTTGTTGGATAAATCCTGTGCTTGTATATCCATAGACCCAATCATATTTCTTTTCTGCTTGATTGACGTGGTAAATGGTTCCACTCTTTAAATCTGTGCCTAGTGAAACATATAATTCATGTTGATCCGTAAATAATTGATTGAAATGTTCTGTTGCACTTTGATGCGTCAACGTTACTTCTTTCTCTCCACTCTTCATATCGTATTGAACAACTTCTGAATGGTTAGCACTTGCATCATAACGAATATAATAAAGTTTTCCATTGAATTGAATCGGTGAAAAAGTATTTTGATCAATGACTTGATCTTTCATCGTTGTTGTTTCCAATTGATGAAGCGTATTTAAAGATGTATCCTCTTTACTATCCTTAACAATATTAAATACTAACTTCGAATCTTCTGTAAAGAATGCTGTAATATGATGAACTAGTGGCATCTTTTCATTCTCTTTGACAGTTGTAACTTCACCCGTTGTACGATTCAATAAGTAGAAGTTTGCATTTCCTTTTGAGGCTGTATATTCCTCAAAAAATACCCAATTTTTGTCGACTGCTCGAACACATTGATGGGAAACTGTTGCATCACTCATTTCATGAACCAATGAATAGGTATTTGTTTTTAAATCAATTTCCAAAATTCCAACATGATCCACACTTCCGTATAATTTTCCATCCTCTAATAACATTTGCGGAATAAAGTCTGGATACTCATCTGCATAATGAGAAACTACACTCTTGTCTCTAAACGTTTCATTGAATGAAACAGTATTAAACTGATTACTTCCTTTTCCTAATTGAAAGTTAGTGGTTTTATTTTGTTCCACTGTTGTAACACTTTCTTGAACCGTTGTTTCTTGTGTATTTTTCTGTTGACCACAAGAAGCTAAACAAATACTTAACAATACAATACTAACTACTCTATATTTTCCTAACATAAAGACTCCCCCTATTACTGTTAAATAAATGAATGTAACCCAATTCTTCTACCCTCCTTAACTTTTTTGATGTCTAATTCCAAAAATAATGGAGATGATGCAAAGAATAACACCTACGACAAACATAGGTAATTCAAACTCCTTAACTTCTTCTATAAAAGGAATGACATACATACTTAATTCAATACATATCACTCCTACTACAATAGAAATACCAATTAATAATTTTTGTCCTTTTTGCATCATAATCTCCCTTCTTTAACTTGTTATCGTTTTCACGTAAAGTATAACGCTCCTTAAATTAAAAATCAATGTGAAAAAAAAACTTTTCTCCGTAGTAATTGAGAATATTGCCCAAAACTATTACGAAGAAAAGTCATTTATCCTTTATTTGCTAATTTTATACGAATACACCATAGTAATGCCAATCGTTAGTACTAAAACAATACTTACAAGAAACAATGCTAATTTGTTTCCCGCAAATAATGAAATTAAGATAAAGATTACACCAGAAACCATGCTCGCAAATCCAAAGAATCGTTGTGTTTTTCGAAAAGCTTCATCTTTATTCATAATCCATGGAACACGGAATCCAAAGTGCTTATTCGTTTCTTTGATTTTAGGACTTACATTTCCAATAAATATCATAAATAATCCCATAAGAAATGCAAGAAAACGTACCTTTTGTGTACCTATGCTAACTCCTGTCAAAATTAAGACAAATTGGAAAATGGCAATAGCGTTAAACAATAATAATGTGAGTCTAAAAATATAACGGCTAATTTCCTTATTTTGACTTCCGACTAATTCTTTATCATCAATCCATTTCATCAAACCAGATAATAATAGAATGAGGATTGGTAATATTAGAATCGTCCAACGTGAACCTGTTGCTACAACATTTCCTTCTAAGTCAAAACGAGTGGCAATTGTCTCAGGTGCATACCAAACAACGCATAAAGCAAGTAATATAGGTAAAAAAGTCAAAATGACATCTAATAAATAAATTTTTCTTTGTTCTACTAACATATTATTTTCCTCCAATAATTGAATTCATCCAAACAATTGCCTCTTCTAAAACCGTTAAATTTAATTCATAATAAATAAAGTTTTTTTCCTTTGTTTCATAAATTAAATCCGCCTGTTTTAATTTTTTTAAATGATACGACAATGCTTGTGGTGTGATTTGTAAGCTCTGTGCTAAGTCTCCAGTATTCGTTCGTCCCTGTCGTAAAATTTCTAAAATCTTGCGACGATTTTCATCCGATAATGCAGACAAAATATCATTTACAGACATATAATCATCTCTTTCTATTTAAAATTTTCTTTAAATAGATAATACTCCTTC
>NZ_CAUPZT010000053.1:0-9939 GCF_963515615.1 uncultured Granulicatella sp.
AAAAAGTGGGGATTTGTATGATTACACTGAATCAAGTTCGTTTAAAAACAAGAGAAATGATTTTAAAAGATATAGATTTTACCTTTGAAAAGGGAAATATATATGGAATGGTTGCGATTAATGGCTCTGGAAAAACTACATTATTTCGTGCAATAAGTCGGTTAATTTCAGTGAATAGTGGACATATCATAGCTCCTTCTTCACTATTTTATTATGAAACGGTTGAATGGTTTGATGGAAATCTGAGTGGAATAGATTATTTAGTTTATATCAAAAATGTTTGGAATTCATCTCAAAATTTAGAGAATGAAATTGAGTATTGGGAAATGTCTGACTATATTCATCTACCCATTCGAAAATATTCACTAGGGATGAAACAAAGATTATTAATAGCAATGTATTTTATGAGTCAAGCAGACTGTTGGTTAATGGATGAAATTACAAATGGTTTAGATGAGTATTATCGTACTAAGTTCTTCAATCGATTAAAAGAAATCAAAACACAACAATTGATTATCATAAGTTCTCACTACAAAGAAGAATTAATGGATGTCTGCGATAAAATTGTAAAGATTGAAAATTGTCGAATAGAAGAGGTGCAATGATGAAACATTTTAGTTTATTTTTAGTAAAAAAAGCCTTAAAAAGTCGATTAAATGTGATTATAGTTGCATTGCTAGCAATTGTAATTAGTATTGCATTTTATATGAATAGTAGAACGGCACAGAAACTTAGTTTAGAAAGTCAAATACAAAGTAGCATCGTAAAAAACGAACAACTTATTAAAGAAAATGAAGATAAATTATCTCAAACGACAGATACTGAGTCAGAAGAATATCAGTCTACAAAGAATAATTTAGATAAGAATCAGAATCAATTAGAGGAAAGAAAACATATTCTATCTTTATTAGAACAACAAAAGTGGAAAGAGGCTTATGCTTTACAAGCGAAACATGAAGAAAAGACTTTTGGAATCGTTTCAAAAGAGGCTCATTCTAGTGCGGAATTAAAACAGGCAGTATATCGTGAATGGAAGGTGTATGAAGCTTTATCCCCATTAAATATTAAGGCTCATCATTTAGGTTTCCCAACTTATGGCATTGATCAAGTAGTATGGACGCTGGGTACTATTATTCCAACTTTATTTTTAATTTCGATCATTTTTATGTTAACACAACTATTTACAGATCGATTTAAAGGTAATTTGGATACCGCTAAGTTACTTCCTTTTTCAAAAGTGAAGTTTGCTATTAGTTCTTTTGGAGTAGGAGTTGGGTATGTAACCATTGTGTTTCTAGTAATCTGTGCTATTTCTTTATTTTTAGGATTATTCAATCAAGGGTTAGGAACTTTGGAATATCCATATCCAATTTTTGATGTTGCTAAGCAAGAGATAGTGATTGTTAAAATACAGAATATATTATTGGAGAGTTTAGCCTTAGAATTTTTAGTATTTATCGTTATTGTTGAAGTAGTCTATTTAATTAGTTTCTTTTTCAAACAAAAAACAGTTGCTTTATTTATCTCATTAATTTTAATTGTGGGATTCGTCTTTGGTATAAATGTAATTGAACCTTTACAGAGAGTAGCACATATTATTCCATTTACTTATTTACGTTCAGTTGAGGTTTTAACAGGAAGCTTGCCTCAAAATATTAATAATGCACAATTAAGTGGGAGTATGGGAATAATTGTCCTTCCTATTCTTATTATAATTTTATTTGTGTTTATTTTACTTCTAGAGAAAGTAAATGGTTTCTCGTTCAAAAAAGTTTCGAATCAATAAAGATCAAGGATAAAACGTAACAACACTGTAATACGGTTGTTACGTTTTTTTTATATGCAAATTGTATAATGAAGAATACTATGGAGAAAGTGTGGTGTATTGTACTGGATAAACGATTAAGAAAAAGTTTTATTTTTAGTGGATTAGCATGTCTATTTATGACTAGTTATCCAATGTCCATTCATGCGCAGGAAATTTCTCAAGAATCGATTCAACAATTAGAACATGAAATTTCTCAAAAATTAAATGTTGCTAATGAGAAATATCGACAAGTTGAAAGATTGAAACAAGACTTAAATGAATTGAAATCCAATCAAAAAGAATTAGAATTTCAAATAAATGAACAGCAAGAAAAATTAGCAGAAAAGGAAACCGTCGTTAAAGAAAGAATGGTAGCTTTACAATCAAGTGGAGTGATTTATCAACGATTTGTTCAACTGCTTCAAGCAACAAGTATTTCGGATTTCTTTCATCGATTAATCGTTATTCAAGAATTATTCAAGGTGGATATTTTAACGATTCGAAATTATCAAAAAGAAGTTCAAACATTAGAAATTTCGCAAAAAGAATTAAGAGATACAGAAGATACTTTATTAAAAAAACAAGAAGAGTTACAAACAGAATCTACACTTTATGCGGATAGTATTCGAGTGTTAAAACAAAATCTTGCGACGAATAAAGAAGCATTATTTGCAATTCGTGAACAAGAAAGTAAGGCTCAAGCATTAAGTGAGAATAGCGAACCAACAACTCATCATGCTCCTGAGGATAAGAAAACAGAACAAGTTCATTCAACTGAAGTTAAAGATTCAATAGTAAAAAATAATATTGAATCCAAAGGAAATAATAAGACTTCTTCTAATTTTCAGTCACTTTCAAATGAAGTAAAATCAACGTCAAATGGGAAAGAATTTGCAGCAGAAGCAACTGCTTATTCTTATAAACAACCGGGATTAAGTAATTATACAGCGATGGGAATTGATTTAAGATCGAATCCAAATGTTATTGCAGTAGATCCTACTCAAATTCCGTTAGGCACTTTAGTGGAAGTTCCAGGTTATGGGATAGCGATTGCTGGGGATACAGGTGGAGATATTAAGGGGAATCGAATTGACTTACATTTTCCTGAAGTACAACAAGCAATGGATTTTGGTAGACAAAAAATTACAATAAAAGTAATGAATTAAGAAGAATTTCAGAGGCGCTGAAATTCTTTTTTTTGTAGAAAAAATTCTGATTTTGTGATTATTTGTTAACATAAATTCCGATATACTTTGATAAACTTGTAACAGATTAGCATCGAGTTAGGAATTAAGGGAGTAACAAATGTGAACTTATTAGAAGAAATACAATATTATTGGAATCATCGTTATACAGGATATTCCAAGGTGAATCAAAAAGAATTAGAGGGAATTCAAAGAGAAAGATGGAAAAAACAATTCAAACGATTGTTACCAGAAAATCAAAATCTGAAGGTTTTGGATATAGGAACTGGTCCTGGATTTTTTTCAATTATTTTAGAAGAATTGGGATATAGCAATATTACTGGTGTAGATTACTCCTATAAAATGCTAGAAGTTGCTAAAGAGAATATTCAAAAATATGGTAAGGAGCATTCAAGTATACAACTCATTCAAATGGATGCTCAGAATTTAGAGTTTGAGCCAGAAAGTTTTGATATTATTGTTAGTCGAAATTTAACTTGGAATTTACAAAATCCACAACAAGCCTATTCAGAATGGTTAAGAGTGTTGAAACCGTATGGAGCTTTATTCATCTTTGATGCGAATTGGTATTCTTTTCTTCAAAATGAACAATTAGAAAAAGAATTTGAAGCAAAGCGTCAAAAAGTGATAGAAGAAAAGCTAGAAGATTATTGGCAAGGTGAAGGTGTTGATGAGGAAAAAATGACCTGGATTGTTCAACAATTGCCTTTAACCTATCAACAAAGGCCACAATGGGATATCGATTATTTTTCATCACAGGAAGATGTTTCAGTAGAAACGGAAGAAAATTTTGGAGATTTAGTCTGGAATTATGAAGAACAATTAAATTATGGTGCGACACCGATGTTTTGTATCAAAGTCGTAAAGGGGGATGCGTGATGACACAAGAACAAACTATTCATGAGAGAGTTGAAAATTATTGGACAAAACGAAGCTCTTCTTTTTTAGAGCAACGTACAAGAGAATTTCATAGTCCATTGAAGGAGCGTTGGATTACAGAGTTTGCCAAATATTTACCACACAAGAAATCTTTAAAAATTTTAGATATTGGTTGTGGAACAGGATTTTTTACAGGCATTTTAAGTCAGATGGGGCATGAAGTAATAGGAATTGACTTAACAAAGGAAATGATTCATTTAGCGACTGTTTTTGCGAAACAGGAAAAGTTTAATGCGCAATTTTTAGTGATGGATGCTCAAAATCTAGCATTTGAGAACGCAAGTTTTGATATCGTCATTGCTAGAAATGTGACTTGGACATTACCAGATGTTCCTAAAGCTTATGATGAATGGCTTCGAGTAATAAAAAAAGGTGGATTACTCATTAATATTGATGGAAATTATGGTGCTTCGAGTATGACGGATACGAGTCATTTGCCACAGCATCATGCGCATCATCATTTAAGTCAAGCTACTTTATCAGAATGCGAAATGATTCAAAGAAGTCTATCCATTTCAAGTGAAGTAAGACCTCAATGGGATGTGCAATATTTATTAAACCAAGAAGTTAACTCTCTTCAAATTGATCGAACAATTAGCCATAGAATTTATCTAGAAAAAGATGAATTTTATAATCCTACACCTTTGTTCTTACTATGTGCTAAGAAGTAAGGAGTGGTAGTGAATGTTTAAAGGTTTGAAAAGAATTTTAACCATATCTATTTTATTTGTCGGTATTTCATTTTTTGTATTTTTACTCATTCATTTAGCACCTAGTGATCCTGCTTCTGTTAAAATGTCTGCTGGGACTGGTCGTGTCTCTTCAGAAGCTCTTGCACTTATGCGTGAGGAAATGGGACTGAATCAACCTTTACTTGTACAATATGGGAATTGGCTCTTTACATTTCTCCAAGGTGATTTTGGTAAGAGTTTAATGTCTGATATCAAGGTTGAGAAATTAATGATTCCAGCCGCTTTGAATTCAATTCAATTGGCAATTATTACTCTAGTGATTTCATTAGGAATCTCCATTCCGTTTTCGATATTTTTGGTGAGATGTCAAAACCGAATTGTAAAATTACTTTTTCAATTAATCTTATTTTTTTACATGTCATTACCATCTTTCGTCATTGGTTATTTCTTAATGTATGTATTTAGCGTTCAATTAAAATGGGTTCCATTATTATCCAATCAAGGTGGGATTGGATTAATATTACCGATTATTACAATTGTGATTCCGGTGAGTGCAAAATTTATTCAACAATTTTCAGCGTTGTTAGAACAAGAATTACAACAAGAATATGTTAAAGTGCTTTATTATCGTGGGATGGAAGAGTCAAAAATTTTTCAAAGACATTTATTGAAAAATATATTTCCTACAATGGTGACGATTATTTTACTATCATTTGGTTCTCTGATGGCTGGTGTCGTTGTGGTAGAAACGATTTTCTATTGGCCAGGAATTGGGAAGTTATTAATGGATAGTATTAGTTCAAGAGATTATCCAGTCGTTCAGATGATAGTTGTATGTATTAGCTTTTTATATTTGGTACTCACTCAAATTTCGGATGAATTACAGAATCGGACAGATAGCCGTATTAAAGGTGGTGAATTGCCATGAACAATAAAAGAAAATGGGTTATGTCACTCATCTTAATAGGATGTGTATTACTATTGTGGAGTACAGTGTTCCTTAACTACGAAACGATGAATGCTAGTGATTTGTTAAGACCACCAAACGCTCATCATTGGTTTGGAACGGATGACTTTGGTCGAGATGTGTTTATTCGAGTGATAGTAGGAGCTAGATATTCTATCGGCGCTTCTCTTTTAATCGTTGGATTATCTTATTTAGGTGGAATGTTTTTAGGAGGAGTAGCTGGGTTATTTGGTGGATGGATTGACAGAATCGTAACGAACCTCGTAGATATTTTATTAGCCATTCCTAGTTTACTCATAGCCATTACGGTAGCTGGAGTATTAGGTGGAGGCTTAAGAAATGGGGTCATTGCGCTTGTCATTAGTTATTTGCCTTATTATGCCAAATTAACAAGAGGAGAAATTCGTAACATTAAAGTTCGAGAATATGTAACGGCAATGTATATGCAAGGAGCACCATTATGGTATCGGCTGATTACAATTTTAAAAAATATTCAAGTACCATTAGTGACGTATATGATTGTCAATGTTTCAAGTACAATCTTAAGTTTAGCAACATTATCTTTTTTAGGGATAGGAGTAAAAGTTCCTCAACCAGAATGGGGAGCGATGTTAAATGAGGGAAGATTATCGTTTGAACAAGCACCATGGTTAATGATTGCACCAGGACTTGCGATAACTCTAACGATTATTATATTTAACGGAATCCACTATTGGATTCAACAGAAAGGGAGAAATTTATGAAATTAAAAAATATGTTATTAACCATTGCAGCAGCAGTATTGGTAGGATGTGCCCCCGTACAGCCAGCATCCCAACAACAAGAAAGTACTCAAAATTCAACTTTTAAAATTGGATATTCTCAATTTACAGCAGGCATTGATCCCGCAAAAGATTGGGAAGGTTGGTATACCATTCGTTTTGGGATTGGAGAAACATTATTCCGTTTAACAAAGGATTTTGATGTAGAACCATGGTTAGCATCCTCTTATAAGAAGATTGATGATCAAACATGGGAAATTCATTTAAAAGAAAAACTTACATTTTCAAATGGAAATGCTGTTACTAGTGACGCTGTCATTGCTAGTCTTCAAAGAGTAGGAGAAAACCATAAGTCGGGTAAAATTTTTAAAACAGCTACTTATACTGCTAATGATTCACTAACTTTTACAATTCATACTGAAAAACCAAGTCCTCAGTTTATTCATGAATTAGTGGATGCTAAAACAGCGATTGTAGATGTAACAAGTACGGATAAAATTATAGGAACGGGCCCTTATGAAGTGACAGAATTTAAGCCAAATGATTCGATTTCATTAACAGCTTCCACTCATTATTGGGCTGGAAATGCTTCAATTAAGGAAGTTCATTACCAATTAATTCCAGATCAAAAAACATTAGAATTAGCGATTAAATCTAAAGAAGTAGATGGTGGATTAGATTTAAATGATGATGTAGCCGATTCATTAATGAAAGATTCTTCTGTTCAAGTCTATAATCAACCAAGTACAAGAACGTATCATTTAGAATTGAATAAAGCCAGATTACAAGACAAAAAAGTACGACAAGCGATTTTACATGCGATTAATAAGCAAGAGTTGACACAAGACTTCTTAAAAGGTCATGTCACTCCAGCTGATGGTGCGTTTTTAGATTCAAGTATTTATTCAAGTGGTACATTTGCTAATAAACAATACCAACCAGAAATGACAACTAAATTATTAGCAGAAGCCGGCTATAAAACAAAAAATGCAGATGGTATTTTAGTCAATGATAAAAATGAACCTTTACAAATTGTTCTAAAAACTTATAAGAGATTAGCTATTGAAAAAATTGCTACAGCACTTCAACAACAATTTAAACAATTAGGGATTGATTTGAAAATTGATATTCAAGAAAAAGTCGATGGATTAAACCAATTAGATTATGATATTGCATTAGCTTCAGCATTAACATTACCAACGGGAGATCCTCACTACTTCTTAGATGCAACATTATCGAGTGATGGAGCTTTAAATTATGTTAAAAATTCAGACTCATGGTTAGATGAAAAAATTTCTACCTTAGCTCATGAAGTTGATGCAGCTAAAATCCGTAGCGAAGTCTCAGAAATTCAAGATTATGCGCGAGATGAAGCAGTTGTCGACTACATTGGATTTGTTAACTTACATGGGGCAATGAACAATTATATTCATCATTTTGAATTATCTCCATCTGATTTCTATCATATTACGAATAAATTGGTAAAAGACTAATGACACAGAAAATTCTTGACGTCAAACAATTAAATGCTTCTTATGGACAGGAAGTAGTCCTCAAAGATTTAGATTTTTCCATTAAAGAAGGAGAAGTCATTGGAATTATTGGGGAGTCGGGTATTGGGAAATCGACTTTTTTAGAATGTATTCTTGGGAATATTCATCAAAAGGTAATGATGAATGTGACTGAAATGAAGTTTTTAGAAGAAAACTGGTTAATATTAGATCGTAACAAGAGAAGAGAATATTTGAGACAGGATATTGGCATCATTTTTCAAAATGGACAACATAGTTTGGATCCCTTATTTACAATCGGTCAACAGTTGGAAGAATTAATGGTACAACCAAATCTTACAAAAATTGTTGAAACTCTGAAAATGGTTAAATTAGAGGAAAAAGTATTACAATTATATCCTCACGAATTATCTGGAGGAATGTTGCAAAGAGTGATGATTGCAATGGCTTTTATCAATCAGCCGAAATTAATTATTGCTGATGAACCCTTTAGTGCTTTAGATGCTCCTTTGCAAGTAGAAATGATGCAATTAATCGTTGATATAGCAAACCAAAATCGTACTGCTACGATTTTGGTGACGCATCAACAAGAGTTAGCCTATCAATTTTGTACGAAAGTTTTGACTTTAGAAGAGGGACATTTTATAGAGCAAGAGGAAGCGCTACAAGAAAGAATCCCCTTTGTCCGAGATACGGGTGTAGATACAGAAGTATTTTTTCAATTGAAAAATGTATCGAATCATTATCAAAGTGATGATGCGATTCTTCAAAGCGTTACGGTTGATATTCCAAAATACGAAGTAACTGGAATAATGGGTCATTCAGGAGCAGGAAAGACAACTCTTGCAAAGATTTTATCAGGCTTTATTCCATACGCAGGAAGTATTGAGATTGAAGGAAAAGAGTTAAGAGAGTTATTGGCTTATGAAAAACAAAGCTATTACCGAAGAGTACAATATTTATTCCAAAATAGTTTATTATCTTTTAATCCGAATCAAACAATATTGAAGAGCTTGGAAGAACCGTTAAGATTTATGCGAGAAATTAAGAATCAATCAGAACGGATTCGAATGATAAAGGAATTATTTACAAGCCTAGAGTTAGAATTGGCTTGGTTAGAAAAATATCCTCATCAATTATCTGGCGGACAATGTCAAAGATGTGCGATTGCAAGGGCTATTTTAGCACAACCTGAGTGCTTAATTTGTGATGAAATAACGAGTTCATTAGATGATACGAATCAAGAAAAAGTTATAAAAGTATTACAAAAAGTTCAAGAAGAAACAAAGATGACAATAGTATTTATTAGCCATAATCAGTCGTTAATTGAAGCGATTTGCTCGAATGTTATTGTGTTAACAGAAGGGCGATTGATGGATGCTTTTAATTCATGAGACTAAAAACATAAGAATGAATATTTTGAATAGAATAAAATGTACAAGAATCCCTTACTAACAAAATAGTAGGGGATTTTAGTTTATGAAGAAATAAGAATAGAAAATTAGTAATGTTTGATAAAATTTGTGAATAAATGTATAATTAACATGCCAGTGAATTGATTAACAAGAAAGGATGCTTGAAGTATGAAATTTAAAAGAAATAACAAAGAAAAAACTTTACGTTTCTCAATTAGAAAATATCATGTCGGTGCAGTTAGTGTTGCTGTTAGTGCTATGTTATTTATAGGAAGTGGTGCAGTATATGCAAAAGATAATGGGATACCATCTTCTGAATTAGCAAATGAACATTTATCAGAAAATAATAAGCCAAAAGATTCTCTTTCGGCTAATGACAGTTCAAACATTGAACATACTAATTTAGAGAATACTGAAACAAATAAATTAAATGCTGTTATTCATACATCTAATACAGTAGATAAAAATAGTGGTTCAGCTTCAACAACTACAGGAACAATAGAAAATTCATCAAACTCAGGTAGTTCAGAAACTACACCAAATCCCGAACCTTCAAGAACTAGAAGATTTAAAAGAGATACGACAGCAAATTATGATGGTAAAGTAAGTCTTATCGGTCAATGGACAAGTGAATCACACGAA
>NZ_CAUPZT010000054.1:0-9911 GCF_963515615.1 uncultured Granulicatella sp.
ACCTGTGACCCATAGATTAAGAGTCTACTGCTCTACCAACTGAGCTAAGGAGGCATTGATTACGTTTTTAGTATAGCACTTTGAAGTTAAAATGCAATTGTTTTTAGGATTTTTTTCAAAAAATGCTAAAGTTTACTCAAAAAAATAGTTATTCAGTATCGTTTATGGTAGAATTATTGCGTATGACAATCAAGGAGTATTCTTTTTAGCGTGCTTACTTTAGAAATATAAGAAGGTGAGTTTTTCGTCTGTTTATATTTCTAAAAGTAGGTTTAAAAGATACTCTTAAAAAGAAGAAAAGGAGAATCGATATGTCAGAAAAAAAAGTATATAGCTATGAATGGGGCGGAAGACTGTTACAAGTTGAAATCGGCCAATTAGCAAAACAAGCAAATGGTGCTGTCTTAGTTCGTTATGGAGATACAGTGGTATTAACAGCAGCCGTTGGTACAAAACAAGCAAAGGATACAGATTTCTTCCCATTAACAGTGAACTATGAAGAAAAAATGTATGCAGCAGGTAAAATTCCTGGAGGATTTATTAAACGTGAAGGACGTCCAAGTGAACATGCGACATTAACAGCTCGTTTAATTGACCGTCCAATTCGTCCAATGTTTGCAGAAGGTTTCCGTAATGAAGTTCAAATTACAAATACTGTAATGTCTGTAGATCCAAACTGTCCACCAGAAATGGCAGCAATGTTTGGTTCAAGTTTAGCATTATGTATTTCAGATATTCCATTTGATGGTCCAATTGCTGGGGTAGATGTTGGTCGTGTAAACGGAGAATACGTGATTAACCCTACAACTGAACAAGCTGAATTATCAGATATCGAATTATCTGTAGCAGGTACTGCAACTGCGATTAACATGGTAGAAAGCTCTGCTAAAGAAGTGAGCGAAGAAGATATGTTAGGAGCATTATTATTCGGTCACGAAGAAATTAAAAAATTAGTAGCTTTCCAACAACAAATCGTTCAAGAAATTGGAAAAGAAAAAATGGAAGTAACATTGCTATCATTTGATCCAGAAATCGAAAAACAAGTGAAAGACTTATTCAGTCAAGCAATGATTAATGCAATCCAAACAGAAGAAAAATTAGCTCGTGAAGAAAATATTGAAAAAGTTAAAGAAACTGCCTTAGAACATTTTGAAGCTGTTTTAGAAGACAATGATGAAAAAGCAGGCTTATTAAAACAAGTTTCTCAATTAGTGGATAATCTT
This sequence comes from uncultured Granulicatella sp., assembly GCF_963515615.1. Taxonomy (GTDB): domain Bacteria; phylum Bacillota; class Bacilli; order Lactobacillales; family Aerococcaceae; genus Granulicatella. Next base: position 1,224 of record NZ_CAUPZT010000054.1, read on the forward strand.
GAAAAAGACGAAGTACGTCGTTTAATTACTGAAGAAAAAGTACGTCCTGATGGTCGTAAAATTGATGAAATTCGTCCATTGTCTTCAGAAATTGACTTATTACCACGTGTTCACGGTTCAGGTTTATTTACTCGTGGACAAACTCAAGCATTAACTTCAGCTACATTAGCACCTTTAGGAGAATATCAAGTCATTGATGGTTTAGGAATTGAAGAAGGTAAACGATTCATCCACCACTACAATTTTCCACAATTCTCTGTAGGTTCAGTAGGTCGTGCTGGAAGCCCAGGTCGTCGTGAAATTGGTCACGGTGCTTTAGGGGAACGTGCATTGAAACAAGTCATCCCAACTCCAGAAGATTTCCCTTATACAATTCGTCTTGTATCAGAAGTATTAGAATCAAATGGTTCATCTTCTCAAGCAAGTATTTGTGCGGGAACACTAGCCTTAATGGCAGCAGGTGTACCAATTAAAGCACCTGTAGCGGGTATTGCGATGGGATTAATTTCTGATGGTACAAACTATACAGTATTAACAGATATCCAAGGGTTAGAAGACCACTTAGGAGATATGGACTTTAAAGTTGCTGGTACAACAACTGGTATTACAGCTTTACAAATGGATATTAAAATCCAAGGAATTACGGAACAAATTTTACGTGAAGCATTAACGCAAGCGAAAAAAGCTCGTTTTGAAATTTTAGAAGAATTAATTTCTACAATTGCTGAACCTCGTAAAGAGTTAAGCCCATATGCACCTAAGATTGAAATGATTTCTATTCACCCAGATAAAATTAAAGTTGTTATCGGTCGTGGTGGAGAAACAATCAATAGCATTATTGATGAAACTGGCGTTAAAATTGATATCGATCAAGAAGGTCATGTATCAATCGCTTCAACTGATGCTGCAATGATTCAACGTGCAAAAGAAATTATTGAAGATTTAACACGTGAAATCGAAGCTGGACAAGTGTATGAAGGAACTGTTCGCCGTATTGAAAAATTTGGAGCTTTTGTTGAAATTGCAAAAGGAAAAGATGGATTAGTTCACATCTCTGAATTAGCGCATGAACGTGTGGCAAAAGTAGAAGATGTATTAGCGATTGGAGATAAAGTAAAAGTAAAAGTTACTGAAATTGATGGACAAGGTCGTATCAACTTATCTCGCAAAGCATTAATCGAAAAAGAAGCTTAATCATTCATGAAATGAGGCTAGGAAAACCCTAGTCTCATTTTTTATTTCCAAGAAAAAATATGAAATGTTAGTCAAAAAATCGTAAATATGGTATTCTAGATTAAGAATGTAAACAAGTTGGTAAGAAAAAATACAACAAATAAATAAGATGAGGTGAACTATGAGTTCAATTAAAATAATGGCGCTAGGAGGCGTTCGAGAAAACGGTAAGAGTTTATATGCCGTTGAAGTAGATGAAGATATTTTCGTCTTAGACTGTGGATTGGTTTATCCAGAAGACGAATTATTAGGAATCGATGTCGTGATTCCAGATTTTACTTATTTAGAAGAAAACAAAGATCGGATTGCAGGAGTATTTTTAACCCATGGTCATGCGGATGCAGTAGGAGCTCTTCCTTATTTTCTAAAAAATATTCAAGCGCCAGTTTTTGGGACAGAATTAACGATTGCTTTAGCAAAATATTATGTAGAGTCTTCTAAACAAGTAAAAGGATTCGATGATTATCATATTGTCACTGAAAATACAGAAATTGATTTTGAATCTGTAACGGTGAAATTTTTCAAAACAACTCATACTATTCCAGATTCAGTAGCGATTGTTTTAAAAACAGCAGACGGAAGTATTGTGTATACTGGAGACTTTAAGTTTGACCAAAGTGCTGCCGTTGGCTATCAAAGTAATTTTGGCCGTATTACGGATATTGGAGAAGAATATGTCTTAGCCTTATTAAGTGATTCTAGTGATGCTGAAAGTTACGAGGAAAATGTTAGTGATCGTAAAATTGAAGCTAGTATTTTAGATACCTTTAGAAATGCAACGGGTCGTATTATTGTAGCTTGTGTGGCAAGTAATATTTTACGAATTCAACAAGTGTTTAATGCAGCTCATGAATCAGGACGTAAGATTTTCTTAACAGGTGCAGAATTAGAAGAAATCGTGAATATTGCATTGAAATTAAATAAATTAACGGTTCCTTCAGAAGATTTATTCGTAACGGCACGTGAATTAAAACGTTTGGCAGATGATGAAATCGTTGTGTTAGAAACAGGAAACGTAGGCGAACCAATTAAAGCTTTACAAAAAATGGCACAAGGTCGTCACCGTCAAGTGAATTTACATCAAGGAGATTTAGTCTATATTGCAACAACTCCTTCAACTGCAATGGAAACAGCCATTGCTCGTACGAAAGATATGATTTACCGTGCGGAAGCTGAAGTCGTTGAAATGGCTGATAATGCGAAAGCAAGCGGACATGCGACTCCAAATGATTTAAAACTAATGATGAATTTATTACAACCAACATTCTTCATTCCAGTTCAAGGAGAATATCGTAGTTTATTAGCTCATGCTGAGTTAGCACACGAATTAGGAATTCCATATTCTAATATTTTCATTCCTGGTAAAGGGGATGTGATTGAAATTTCTAATGGAAGAATGACAGCTACCGGACAAGTTCCAGCGGGAAATGTTTTAGTAGATGGAATTGGTGTTGGAGATATCGGTAATATTGTACTAAAAGATCGTAAGATTTTATCAGAAGATGGAATTTTCGTAGTCGTTGTAACGATTTCTAGACGTTTAGGAAAAATTTTATCGGGTCCACAAATTGTTTCTCGAGGCTTTGTTTATATGAAGACGAGTGAGGAATTATTACAAGAATCACAAAAAATTGTGACAGATATTGTGGAAGAAAATTTAGCAAGTGATAATTTTGAATGGCCACGTTTAAAACAAGAAGTACGTGACGGTTTAAGTCGTTACTTATTTGAACAAACAAAACGTCGCCCAGTTATTCTTCCAATTATTATGGAAGCATCACATTATAAAAAAGATTAAGTTGTATTATTGAAAGGGGAACATTCATGGGTTCAAAAGCAGTTAAAATTATGTTAGAAGTTTTGTTAGCAATCGTTGTTGCTAGTGGACTTTCTTACATTCCAGCGATTGGAGGAAATGTAGTCATTGACTTTGCCATTATTCCTTTAATTTTAGTATCACTAAGACATGGAGGAATTTGGGGAGCAATCGCAAGTATTTTATTTGGTCTTCTACATGGAGTATTACATCCAAGTGGAACAGGACATATTGTTGTTCCATTCCATGATTCTGTAATGGGATATGGATTTGTAGCTTTTGCTGGATTCTTTGCGAGAAATACCGTCCGTACAGCATTTAATGCTCGTATTTCTTCAACTGTATTAAATGTTGTAACAGCTAGCATTATTGCAACATTTGTTAGCTATAGTTTCCATGCTATTGCTACGGCTATTGGAACACCAACATTATTTGCAACTGAAAAAGTTGCTTTAGCAAGTGGATTTTTAGGATTTTCAGTAAACTTTATTGCTACATTAGTAGTGACATTAGTAGTATTAGTAACGTTGATTTATGTAAAACGTGACATTTACATTCCGAAAGGAACAAAATACTTATCTCGAAAAGAAAAATCTCACTTATTAAATGACTAATGAGAGTGGGAAAACAGTTTCTGTTTTCCTGCTTTTTTTCTAAGCAAGAAGGGAAGGAGAGAGGAAATGGATTTTTTATCGACAATAGTAACAGGTTTGATATTTATCAATACACTTGGAGCAATTATTACGGTCTTTAGAGAACCAAGAGAGATATCAGCTACATGGGCTTGGTTATTAGTTTTAGTCTTTTTCCCATTTTTAGGTTTTTTCATTTATTTCTTTTTTGGAAGAAAAATTAGTAAAGATCGAATTTTTGATTTGAAATCCCAAGATACATTTGGAATTAGAAAATTAGCCGAAACTCAATTAGAGGAATTAGAACATGATAATACTTTCTTTGAAGATTTATATTTAAAAGAATTAGCGGTATTATTTTTAGAAAGTGATGAATCTGTTATTACAAAAGGAAATCAAGTTGAAATTATGACGTCTGGTCAGGAGAAATTTACACAATTAAAAGAAGATTTGAGAAATGCCAAAGACCATATTCATATTGGCTATTATATTTTTAATGATGATGAATTAGGCTATGAATTATTAGAGATTTTAGTTGAAAAAGCGCAACAAGGAGTCGAAGTTTTAGTGCTATATGATGCATTAGGGACTCGTTTTACAAAACAAAAATTTTGGAAGGAACTTCACGATGCGGGTGGACGTTCAGAAGCCTTTTTCGGGTATACATTTGGGATTATTAATTTGCGGATGAACTATCGTAATCACCGTAAAATTGTTGTCATTGATGGAAAGATTGGTTATGTGGGTGGCTTTAATATTGGGGATGAATATTTAGGGAAAGGAAAATTAGGGCAGTGGAGAGATACCCATTTAAGAATTAGAGGGAATGCCGTATTATCTCTTCAAGCTCGCTTCTTTATTGATTGGAATGCAACAGCTTCAGAACGATATCAAAAAACATTTTTACCGCGATATTTTCCTACTTTAGAATGTTTAGGAGATACAGCAATGCAAATCGTTTCAACAGGGCCGGATAATGATTATCAAAAAATAAAAATGGGATTTGTTAAGATGATTTATATGGCGAAAACATCAATTGATATTCAAACGCCTTATTTTATTCCTGATGAAAGTGTTCTGGAAGCTTTGCAAGTGGCTGCTCTTTCAGGGGTAAAAGTACGGATTATGGTTCCATGCAAACCGGATCATCCATTTGTTTATCGTGCAACAGAATATTATTGTCGAAACTTATTAAAAGACGGTGTAGAAATCTATTTATACGAAGAAGGTTTCTTGCATGCGAAAACAATGGTCGTAGATGGCGTTGCTTCTACAGTTGGAACCTCTAATTTTGATATGAGAAGTTTCCGATTGAATTTTGAAATTAATGCGTTTATCTATGATGAGGAAATTTCATGTAAGCTACAAGATATTTTTGAGAAAGATATTGAGAATTGTTTATTAGCAGATGAAGCGTATTTTAAAAAGCAATCTCCATGGAAAAAATTAAAACAAAAATTCTCCAGACTGCTTTCTCCGATATTATAAATTTTTATAATAAACTTGATTACTATAGCAAGGACGCCAGCAGCTTCGTTTTGCGAATCTCATGATATAGTGATAAGTTTTTTATGTATAACTTTTGGGGCGCAGTACATTTTGCTACCCAAGAATAGAAAATAAGACTCTTCATAGTAGTATGAGCACTAGAAGCCAATCGGCTTCTAGTGCAGGAAAATTTGAGACCCTAGGCTCAAATTTTAGCCAAGAGACATCACAGGTGGCTGCTGGCGTCCTAATACTACAATGAGAAGTCTTATTTTCTATCTATACTTGAATGGCAGAAACAACTTGTTCCAAGTTCAAAATCATTGTTAAATCTTCACTTAGAAAAACAAAATGATTGTTCGGCTGAATACAGCTTTTAATAATACCTTTTTTAGTAAATTGTTGTAATTCACCTTTTGAATTGTATTGTTCAAATAAAAGAGTAATTTCTTTTTTGAAATAGTAACTATTATGAATCGTCTCAACAACATCAATTAATGGCATTACATCAGTATATGAAGTTGAATCTGTTGGAAATTGTAAACTGTTTAATAATGGTTGAATAAATGAATGAAATGGTTTTTTATATTGTTCCATAATCGGACCTCCCGAACAAATGTTTGTATTTGTATTATACGAACATTTGTTCTAAAATGCAAACATTATTTAAAAAAAACAAAAAATTTTTTTAAAAAAAGTAGTATTTCTTCCTATTTAACTATACTAATCAGAGAGGAAGCAGGCGTAGAATTAACGTTTGATACATTTTATAAAGAAGGGTATAATAACAAAAGTAGGGATTTATAATCGAATTCAGACCTATAAGATGGGAGGTGTACTATGAGCCAAAAAATTGTAGAATCTGTTCAAGCTATTGAAAATCAAGCACAACAATTAAAAGAAGATTTTCAAAAGAAAATTGATGAAGCAAAAATTCAAGCGAATCAAAAAATTTCTGAATCTAAAAAGAATGTAGAGATCGCTTTGTCGAATTATGAAAAAGAATTAGAGGATAAATATTCTCAAAAGAAATTGGATTTCCAAGAAGAATTAGCATCTCTTCAAAATGAAGAAATTCAACAAATACAACAGATGTTTGAAGCCAATCGACAAGAATTGGTTCAGGAAACAATTAAGGAGGTGTTAAAACGATATGGCAATTGCTAAAATGAAAAAATTGATGTTTATTGCACCAAATCGTATTCAAAGCCAATTGATGGATGCGGTTCAAGAATTACAATCATTAGAATTCATTTCCTTAAGTCAAGGGCAATCCATGTTAGAAGAATCAAAACCTTCGAATCAAAAAAATCTTCAAGAGTTAGAAAGTAAAGTAGAACGATTACAAGAAGATATTCGCTTTTTAGAAAAATATCTAAAACAACCTTCACTCATGAAAAAATTGAGAACTAAGAAAGAAACGTTTACGATTGAAGAACTTCAACAAATCGTTTCTAATTGGAATTATCAAGAATTAATTGAGAGTGTTGAAAAGTATCGAGTACAATTACAAAAATTTGAAGAGAAAAACGCAGAGCTCATTGAAACTGAAACTCTACTTAGAAAATGGGGAAATTTAGACTTCCATCCAAAGGAAATCTTCAAACAACCATTTACAAAGACAAAAATGGGGACGATTCCTCAAACAACGGATAATCGTTACTTAGAAAGTCTTAAAGAGAGTCAGTGGATTGTCATTCAGGAAGTGTATCATACAAGAGAAGAAGTTGGAGTATTTGCAACTTATTCAAGAAAACATCAACAAGAAGCTAAAGAAGAATTAGCGAAAGTGAATTTTAGTGTGACATGGTACCCATTTGACCATAGCCCTAAAGAAGAATTGCAATTGAATTTAGAACGTCAAAAGCAATTAAAAGAAGCTAAAAATTCATTAGTACAAGAAATGCAACAACAAGATGATCTTGTTAGAAAATTAAAATTGTATTGCGAATTTGCGTTTAATGAATGGCAAAAGGAAATTGCAAAAGAGCAATTGTATTCAGGAGAGCATTTGTTCTGCTTACATGGTTATTTATGTGAGGATGTGGTGGAACAAGCCAAACAACAAATGGAAGATTATGGAATTGCTTCTCAAGTAACAGTGGTAGAATTGGAAATTGATCCAGAAGAATATGAAGAAGCACCAACTGTCTTGAAAAACCATTCGCTTATCAAACCATTTGAAATGATGATTGAGATGTATGGTTTGCCAAAATATGGTGAGGTGGATCCAACACCATTTACAGCACCGTTTTATCTTGTATTCTTTGGAATGATGTCTGCGGATATTGGATATGGACTTGTATTATGGTTCGCAACGTTCCTTGCGTTAAAACTGTTTGTATTAAATAAAGGAATGAAACGTAATTTAATGTTCTTCCATTTATTAAGTTATCCAACAGTAATTTGGGGAATTATCTTTGGTTCATTCTTTGGGGTGGATATGCCGTTCCAACCATTATCGCTTTCAAAAGATTTAACGACGATTATGATTTTATCAATCATTTTTGGGATTATTCAAATTATTGTAGGTCTATTTATCGGGGCTTATAGTAATTGGAAGAAAAAGGATTATGCCAATGCATATACGACTCATATTGGGTGGTTAGCGATTATTTTTGGCTTAATTTTATATTTAGTAGGTTCGATGATTTTAAATATACCGGTTCTTGCAACGGTAGGATCATATCTAGCGATTATTGCAGCGGTACTAATTGTTATCGTATCTATGTTGACAAGTTCGAATAAATTTGCGGGCTTGGCAACTGGTTTATATAACTTATATGGGATTAGTGGTTATGTTGGAGATGTTGTCAGCTATACTCGTTTGATGGCTTTAGCAGTATCAGGCGGTAGTATTGCAGCAGCGTTCAACATGTTAGTGACTTTCTTACCACCAGTAGCAAGAGTTACAGTAGGAATTCTTCTATTAATTGCGCTTCATGGGTTAAATATTTTCCTAACATTTTTAGGAGCTTATGTTCATGGATTAAGATTACAGTTTGTAGAATTCTTTGGTAAATTCTATGAAGGTGGCGGAAGAGCGTTAAAACCATTTAAAACGTATGAAAAATATATTGAAACAAAACAAAAATCAAATCAATAAGATGGAGGAAGATTTATTATGACAAACTGGTTAACATTTTTTACTGAAAATTCTGGAGGTTTTATTTTCGCAGCATTAGGAATGGCTGTAGCAAGTATTTTTTCAGGAATTGGTTCTTCAAAAGGTGTAGGGATTGCAGGGGAAGCTGCGGCAGCTTTAATTAAAGAACAACCTGAAAAATTCGTTCAAGCATTAATTTTACAATTATTACCTGGTACTCAAGGGATTTATGGATTCATCATTGCATTCTTCATTATGCAAAAAATGAGCGCAACAATGCCTTTAAGCTCTGGTTTATACTTATTAATGGCAGCTTTACCAATTGCATTCACAGGTTTATTATCTGGTATTGCTCAAGGGAAAGTAGCAGCTGCTGGTGTTCAAATTTTAGCGAAAAAACCAGAAGAATCTAC
>NZ_CAUPZT010000055.1:0-9656 GCF_963515615.1 uncultured Granulicatella sp.
GTTAGTGACCGTACACCAATTAAACAACAATTAGAAATTATGAAACAAGTGGTTCCAACATTAAAAACAGTTGGCATTTTATATACATCAAGTGAAGATAATTCAGTAAAACAAGCTAAACAAGCAGAAGAAGATGCGAAAGCTTTAGGGCTAGAAGTAAAAGTAGCAACAATTGCAAATACAAACGATATTCAACAAGTAACAGAAAGCTTAGCAAGCCAAGTAGAAGCAATCTTTGTTCCAATCGACAATACAATTGCTAGTGCAATGGCTACAGTTGTAAAAGCAACAGATGCTAAAAAAATACCAGTATTCCCATCTGCAGATACAATGGTTGCTGATGGTGGAGTATTAGGGTTAGGAGTTGACCAATACCAAATCGGTGTAGAAACAGCTAAAATGGTAGTAGAAGTATTAAAAGGTGCTAAACCAGCGGATACACCAATTAAATTAGCAAATGAAGGTGTTATCTACTTAAATGAAGAAAAAGCGAAAGAATTAGGAATTACAATTCCAGCAGATATTGCTCAAAAAGCACAAAAAGTTACTGCTAAAAAATAATGAGTAGTAAAACGTAGTCTAGAGAAGAAACATATATGATTGAGGGATTGGGCAAGAAAGTTGTCCACCCTCAATAGTTAATTTAAAAGAATACTCATAATGATAGCTAATATGGATGGAATAAGGTATAGTAGTCATTGAGTTTCTTATACATATAGATTTAATAGAAAAGGAAGGGAAATATGGATTTAGTTATTTCAGCGATTTCTCAAGGGATACTTTGGGGGATTTTATCATTAGGTTTATTTATTAGTTTTCGAATTTTAAATATTGCAGATATGACAACAGAAGGGAGCTTCCCATTAGGAGCCGCAACTTGTGTCATGTGTATTCAACACGGTGTACATCCTCTTTTAGCAACATTTATTGCGATGTTTGTAGGCGCCTTAGCAGGATATGTTACAGGATTTTTAATTACGGTATGTAAATTACCTAGTTTATTAGCCGGAATTTTAACAATGACAGGGTTATTATCGGTGAATTTAAGAATTATGGGTCGACCAAACTTATCCTTATTAAATTATAAAACGATTTTTAGTTTTTTAGAGGGAATGGAATTACCGAAGTATTTTGATATTATTTTAATTGGAATTGTATTTGTTGGAATTCTAATTGTAGCGATGTATGTCTTTTTTGCAACTGAAATTGGTCAAGCATTAATCGCTACAGGGGATAATGAAAAAATGGCTATTTCTCTTGGGATTAATACGAGTCAAATGACGGTATTTGGCTTAATGTTATCCAATGCGCTAATTGCAATGGCAGGAGCTGTTTTAGCACAAAATAATGGCTATGCAGATGTCAACTCTGGTTTAGGAACAATTGTTATTGCCTTAGCAGCGATTATTATTGGAGAAGTGATTTTTGCAGATGAATCATTTGTTGGAAGATTAGTATGTATTATTTTTGGTTCAATTATTTATCGTTTATTACAAGCATCAATTTTACGATTAAATATTTTTGATCCAAATGATTTCAAATTATTGTCTGCAGCATTAATCGCTATTTGCTTAACGATTCCGCAAATTAAACAAGCGATTTACAAAATTAGTCATCGTAAAAGTGTACAATAGGAGGTAGAAGATGGATATTAGAATTGAAAATGTTCATAAAACATTTTACCCAAATACAAATAGAAGTCATGATGCATTAATCGATATTAACTTAACGATTCATAAAGGGGATTTTATTACAATTGTTGGAGGAAATGGAGCAGGAAAATCAACCTTTTTAAATGCCATTTCAGGAAGTTTCCCATTAGATAAAGGACATATTTATATGGGAGAAGCAGCAGTTGAACATACAGCTGAATACGAAAGAGCAAAATATATTAGTCGTGTTTACCAAAATCCATTACAAGGAACAGCGCCTCGTATGACAGTTGCTGAAAATCTTTCTTTAGCTTTAAGAAGAGGATTAAAACGTGGGTTAAAAAAAGGATATACTGCTGAAGAATTAGAACAATTTAAAGCATTATTAACTCCGTTACAATTAGGATTAGAAGAACGATTAGATGCAGAAATTGGATTGTTATCCGGTGGACAAAGACAGGCTGTTTCATTATTAATGGCTACATTACGAACTCCTGAATTATTATTACTAGATGAACATACAGCTGCACTAGATCCAAAAACACAACGAAAAATTATGCAATTAACAAAGGAAATTATTGAAGAAAAACAATTAACAGCTTTAATGATTACGCATAATTTATCAGATGCATTAAGGTATGGAAATCGTTTAATGATGATGCACCGTGGAAAAATTATTCGAGTGTTCGAAAAAGAAGAAAAAGATACACTAACAGAAGAAAAATTATACCAATTAATGGCAGAATTAGACGAAGCAGATTTTAATCAAGAAGCTTAATGAGAACAAGGCAGACATTTGAAATAAGTGTCTGCTTTTTTATATAGAAATGTATCATCATTTCAGAATTACAGTTTTTATTCTATTGGAATTTGGTATAATGGAAATAATGAGAGAGTGAAAGGATGTTTTATAGTGAAATTGTTTAATAGTAAACAATTTGGGAAAAGCAGTTATATTGCAATAGGTGCTATTATTGGAATACTTGTTGGAACAACGGTAAGTTTATTTCGATTATTTCTTGGAAAAACATTAGAAGGAGTTGTCACCGTTTATTCATATTTACAAGAATCTCCTCAATGGATTCCGGTATGGTTCCTATTTTCTATGGTAATGGCTGTCATTTTAGGTCAAATTGTTAAAAGTGATCCAGATATTAAAGGAAGTGGGATACCACAAGTAGAATTACAATTACAAGGCAAGATGGACATGAATTGGTGGTCTGTCTGTTGGAAAAAATTTGTGGCGGGATCTATTTCGATTGGGTCAGGATTATTACTAGGAAGAGAAGGTCCTTCTATTCAATTAGGAGCTTCTGTAGCACAAGGAGTAGCAGAAGGGCTGAATAGTAATCGAGTACAAAAAAATATATTGATTTCTAGTGGAGCGGGAGCTGGATTAGCGGCAGCTTTTAATGCTCCAATTGCTGGATTAATGTTTGTATTAGAAGAAGTTCATCATACATTTAGTCCATTAGTAGCTTTAACGACGTTAACGGCTGCTATCGTTTCGAATTTCGTGTCGTTACATATTTTTGGAGCACGTCCATCTTTAAATTTAGGAAATGATCAACTATTTCCAATGACGCATTATGGGTATGTGATTGTATTAGGAATTGTTTTAGGATTGTTTGGGTGGGTTTATCATCATTATACTTTACAATTACCTGCCATTTATGGAAAATTATTCCCATTTATTCCGAATTACTATTATTGTATTGTTGCTTTTATTGCGATTATTCCATTAGGGTTATGGAATCCACACGTATTAGGTGGTGGCGGGGAAATGATTTTAGAATTGCTTCAAGAAAATCATACGGTTCAATTTTTAGCGATTTTATTTATACTGCGATTATTTTATTCTATGCTTTCGTACGGTACAGGATTACCAGGGGGGATTTTCTTACCGATTCTTTCGCTTGGTGCGCTTTTAGGTTTAGTTTATGCAGAAGTATTAATTCAATTTTTTGGAGTAGATCCTAGTTTACGAGTGAGTTTTGTTTTCTTTGCAATGGCGGGTTATTTTGCAGCAATAGGGAAAGCTCCATTAACAGCTTTATTACTTGTAACAGAAATGGTTGGAGGATTAAATCAATTAATGCCACTGGGAATCTGTACGCTGACCGCTTATATTGTTGCTGATTATATGAAGATGGGTCCAATATATGAAATTTTAGCAGAACGTTTAGACTCTGAACATCCGCATGAAACAAAAGGGAAACGAACAACTTTTGAAGTACCAATAATGGTGGAAAGTCCATTAGTAGGAAAAATGATTCGAGATATTCCATGGCCAAAAGATATTGTGATTGCAACTGTAAGAAGAGGAGCAAAAGAAGAAATTACAAGAGGTGATACTATCTTGCGACCTGGTGATATTTTAATAGTAGTTTGTGATGAAGGAGTAGTAGGAGAAAGATTTGAAACAATGACACAATTATCCAAGGAATTACCGTTTTCTTAAACTTTATGGTATACTTCCTATGATAAATGGAAATGAAGGGGGATAGAAGGAAATGACAAAACATAACCTAAATCCACAAAGTGATGATCTAAAAGAATTTGGGGATTCATTTGCAAAATATTCACGTAAAAATACAAGTTGGCTTTATTTATTCATCATCATTATTGTACTATTTGGAGTTGTATATGTGTTTAATACAGTCGCAAAACGTACGAAAACACCAATTGAGGCTTATCGTGAAGAGTTCATTCAGTTAAAAGATCATATTCAACAGCAAGATCAGAAAATTGAACAATTGGAGCAACAAATCAAATTGTTGTCAGAAAAACCATAACATTTTTATTGTAAAGAGTGAAAATTTTTCGTATTTTTTCACTCTTTTCATTATTTTATTAAGGAATCATTTGAGAGGTTTTCTAAATTTGTTCGGAAATAGACTTGTAAAAGGCTTACAATTATGCTATACTGACTGTAGTGTTTTTGTTAGGGATAGAAATGGGATTTAAGAACTCCTTTTTGAACCACAGGCAGAAATATGAATAACCGTGCTGATGGCACAAGGAGGAAATGTTCATGGAACAAGGTAAAGTAAAATGGTTTAACGCAGAAAAAGGGTTTGGATTTATTGAACGTGAAGACGGAACTGACGTATTCGTACACTTTTCAGCAATCCAATCTGAAGGTTACAAATCATTAGACGAAGGACAAGCTGTTGAATTCGAAGTTGAAGAAGGTGCACGTGGTCCTCAAGCAGCTAACGTTGTAAAACTATAATTTTATCATTTAAGAAAGAGGTTAGGATTTTCCTAGCCTCTATTTTTTTATAAGTAATTTGCTGGAATAATTTTTTTGACAGTGTTTCTAATTCGTTCTACAATAGGACTATTCTATAAAGAGGTGGTAACATGAAAGAAAGAACAGAAGTTCCAGTAGAACAAACATGGGATTTATCATTATTATTCAAAACAGAAGAGGATTATAAAAAATCTATCAAATTTTATAAACAATTGGTAGAAACTTTCTGTAAAACATTCGAAAATCAAATCAACACTGTAGAAGCGATTCACCAAAGTTTAGCAGATTATCGTGAAATTTTAGAATTACGTGGAAAAATTGTTCAATATGCAAGTTTAGCAGTCAATGCAAATACAAAGGATAGAGAAGCGCAAAATCGTTTAGCACAAACGAGAAAAGTAGTCGCAGAATGCGATGCGACATTAAGTTTCTTCTCTCCAGAATTAAGTCAATTAGAAGAAGAGTTATTAGCAGAAGCTTCAAAAAATCCAGAAAATAACATTTATCTTGAAAGATTATTAGAAGATAAACAACATTTATTATCAAAAGAAGTAGAATCGGTATTAGCAGCACTAGGAAATACATTAGATTTCCCTTATCAAAATTATAATGATATTAAATTCAAAGATATTCAATTCCCTAATTTTGAAGTGGATGGAAAAGAATTTGAAATGACATACAATAGTTTTGAAAAACGTTTGGAGTCAGATGAAGATACAAGTGTCAGAAGAAAAGCTTTCGAAGTGTTTTCAAACACATTACGTAAATATGAACATAGTACAGCTTCTACTTATAATGCTCAAGTTCAAAAAGAAAAAACAATGGCTACTTTAAGAGGATTTGATTCAGTTATTGATTATTTATTAGATCGCCAAAAAGTTTCTAGAGAATTATATAATCGTCAAATTGATTTAATTATGGAACATTTAGCGCCTATTATGAGAAGTTATGCTGGGTTAATTGGAAAAATTTATCAGTTAGATGAAGTGCGATATGAAGATTTAAAATTAGAAGTAGATCCTCATTTTGCACCAAAAGTGAGCTATGAAGAAGCAAAAGCATATATTTTAGATGGGCTAAAACCATTAGGCGAATCTTATCTAGCGATTATGAAGAGAGCCTTTGATGAAAGATGGATTGATTATGCGGAAACGATTGGAAAACGTACAGGAGCATTTTGTGCGTCTCCTTATGGAGCAAATTCATTTATTTTAATGTTCTTTACGGAAAGTATGAATGATGTGATGACATTAGCGCATGAATTAGGTCACGCAGGACATTTCCAATTAGCGCATCAACATCAAAATATTCAATTATCTAGACCATCAATGTATTTTGTTGAAGCACCATCTACTGCTAATGAGTTACTAGTGGAAAATTATTTATTGCAAAATGCAACAGATGCTAGAATGAAACGTTGGATTATTTCGCAAATTATTGGTAAAACTTATTACCATAATTTTGTGACGCATTTATTAGAAGCGCACTATCAAAGAGAAGTGTATCGATTAGTTGATGAGGGTAAAAATTTAGATGCAGAAACATTGAATCAAATTTATCGTCAAACATTGGAACAATTCTGGGGAGATTCTGTTGTATTAACAGAGGGTGCGGAATTAACTTGGATGAGACAGCCACATTATTATATGGGGTTATATTCTTATACTTATTCTGCTGGATTAACAATCGGAACTGAAGTTGCTAAAATGATTCAAGAGAATCCTGATAGAGCTGTAGGTTGGGTAGAAGTTCTTAAAATGGGTGGTTCTAAATCTGCAGAAGAGCTTGCTAAGGCTGCAGGAGTAGATGTTTCTACGGATGCACCATTGAGAAATACAATTGAGACAATTGGAGAATATGTAAAAGAATTAATTTCTTTAACGAATAGACTTGACTAAGGTAGTACTAGGACGCCAGTAGCCTCACTGTGTGAGTCTCTTGCCTAAAAGTTGAGCCTAAGGTCTCAACTTTTCCTGCAATAGAATCTGAGCTACAGATTCTATTGCTCGTACTACGGCGTCAAGTCATTCGTTCTTTACGTGACCATACGAGAGGGCGTTAAAAAAATATACTTGACTGAGGTAGTACTAGAACGGTAGCAGCTCTGCGGTCTCATGCTCGTACTACAGCGTTATATTAGTTCAATTAAAAAAAGAGTTAGGGGGACATCCTCTAACTCTTTTTGTTATGTCTATTTTTGTACCCAACAACGTCCGTCTTGAGCTAATAAGTCAAAACTTTCTTGTGGTCCAGATGAACCTGCAGGATAGTTAGGGAATTGTACAGAAGTCTCATTATCCCATGCTTGACGAATGCAATCCACAAATTTCCATGATGCAGCAACTTCTTCCCAATGCGTGAAGTTCGTCATATCGCCTTCCATACAGTCTAAAATTAAACGTTCATAAGCTTCTGGACTATTTAAACCAAAATTCTTATCAAAGATTTTTTCTAAATGACTTGTTTGTAATCCGTATGAATTTCCAACAGCTTTTGAATTGATAACAAAGCAGAAGCCTTCTTTAGGAGTAATATGAATAGAAATTCGATTTGAAGGGCATTTTCCTTTTGTTTCGTTTTCGAATAGTGGAGAATCTGCTTCTTTAAACACAATGTCAATCACAGTTGTTTTAGAATCTAAGTTCTTACCTGTACGAACATAAAATGGAACATCTTTCCAACGTTCATTATCGATAAAGACTTTACCAGCCACATAAGTTTCCATATTAGAATCATCCGAAACATTTTGATCTTGACGGTACCCAGGTAAGTTACCATCTAAAGAAGGGCCATATTGACCTCGTACAAAATTTTTGGAAACTTCTTCAGGAGAATAGTGACGTAATTGTTCTAATACATTAATTTTATTTTGACGAACTGCTTCAAATGATTGAGGTGGCTCCATAGCGACTAATGCTAAAATTTGTAAAATATGGTTTTGAACCATATCTCGTAAAGCGCCACTTGTTTCATAATAACCACCACGTTCCTCAACTCCAACTTGTTCAGCTAGTGTAATTTGAACATTGTCAATGTGATTGCGATTCCACATTGTTTCAAATACACGGTTTGCAAATCGAACAGCAGTAATGTTTTGAATCATTTCTTTTCCTAAATAGTGGTCGATACGATAAATTTGATTTTCATCAAAAGAATGGCGTAGTTGTTCATTTAAAATTTGAGCAGATGCATAATCTTTCCCGAATGGTTTTTCAATAATTAAACGATTATAGCCATTTTCTGTTAATAAAGCTTCGTTTTTTAAATGTTGAGTAATGGTTCCGAAAAATGAAGGAGCCATTGCTAAGTAGAAAATTCTGTTTCCTTCAATACCATATTGTTGGTCTAATTTTTCTGATAATTCTTTTAAGACAACATAATGATGAGTATCTGTTACATTATGTGCTTGATAGTAGAAGTGATTAGCGAATTCTTCTGCTTGAGTGACATCTTCTGTTAAACTTTGAACAGATTTTACAACAACTTCACGAAAATGTTCATCTGTCCATTCACGACGAGCTGTACCAATGACCGCAAAATGATTGCGGATAAATCCTTTTTGAAATAAACGAAATAGTGCTGGGTATAATTTACGACTTGCTAAATCACCTGTTGCACCGAAAAAAGTAACTAATACTTTTTGTTCTTGCATAATGAATGCCTCCTAGTTCAGATTTCTTTTCCAGTGTAAAATATAAAATGGAAAATGTCTAATAATTAATCTGAAAATAAATTTAAATTTTGAAGAGCAAAGATAAAGTTGATAGAAAGGGCATTTCTTGCAAGAAGGAAGTAAAATATGTTAGATTAAATGTAACAGTTCAATTTTTAGGAGTGTATTAAATGACATTAAAAGAGTTTTTGGGACTGACAATTTTCAACCCAAATCAATTATGGAAAATTATTGAGAAACCAATGAAATCTTCAAAACGTGTATTTTTCTTATTAAGCCTATTATTAATGTTGCCAGGTATGATTCAAATGGCGGGATTATTTCACTCATTAGGGAAGGATTTAGTAGAAATTAGTCATCAATTACCAGAATTTGAAGTGAAAAATCATCAATTAACAACCCAAGAGAAAAATAAAGGCTTTGTGTATAAAACAGATAGTCTAATATTTGTCTTTGATGAAAGTGGAAAGACAACGAGTGAAGATTTGTTGAATGAAACATCTGCTACAATTCCTGTATTTGCCTTATTAAAAGATGGTTTTTATTTAGAAACTAATATCAACCATCAAAAAATTGAGTTGAGTCAGTTAGAAAGTTTGAATAAATCATTTTTCAAAGATATTGCAACGACTTTCCAACAAATGAGTTGGTTAAGTTTACTCATTGTTTTTGTTCTGTATTTTCTTTTTAATTCGGTATATTTATTTGTTATTTTATGGATTGTTTCTTTCTTCGTAAAACTAATAGCTGTATTATTTATGAAAGTGTTTATTCGATTCCCTAAACCAATTGGATGGCAAGTAGTTTTAGGAGCAGCTGTTTTACCTGTATTGATTTATACGATGATTGATTTACTAGGGATTCAATTTATTGGACCAGGACAATTTATCTTTTTAGCAACAACTTTTAATTGGGTGATAGGAATTCGAGAATTTTTAAAAAACAATCGACCATCATAAAAAAAACTGGAGAATTTTTGAAGTGACCCCCAAAAGTTAGACTTTTTTTGAGACGACTTATGTCGTCTCTTTTTGATTCATAAAATGTATGAATAACCCCCTAGGGGGTTCGCGCC
>NZ_CAUPZT010000056.1:0-8574 GCF_963515615.1 uncultured Granulicatella sp.
AACATTAGTCAATGGAAATGGTGAAAAAGTTACAACAATTACTGTACCAGAAGTTGGAACATATGAATTGAAAGATGGTGCGATTACATTTACACCAGTTAAGACATTCAAAGGAACAGCTGAAGGGGTAACCGTTCAAGTTGAAGATGAGAATGGTAAAGTTGTTACTAAGAAATATGTACCTACAGTTACACCAGTAACACCAGAAGGTGAAAATGCTGAAACTGAAGGACCAAAAGCACAACCACAAACATCAACAATCGTGTTTGATAAGAAAGACGAAGATACAACAACAGTAAACTTCAACAAAGGTCATGAATCAGTAGCATTAGATCCAACAACGACAACATTAGTTGGAAAAGATGGATCACCAGCTACAGAAGTGAAAGTTCCAGGTGAAGGTACGTATACATTAATAAATAATGTCATTACATTTACACCAGAATCAGAATTTGTTGGAAAAACTACAGGAGTATCTGTACAAGTGAAGGATGTAAATGGAACAGTAGTAACGAAAACATACACACCAACAGTTCGACCAGTTACAACATTTGTAGATGAAACTGGAAATCCAATCAAAGTTGATAAGAACAATACACCAGTTGTACCTGAAGAAGATGGAACTCAACCTAAGAAAGATATCTATGGATATAAATTAGTTCGTACAGAAACTGATAACAAAGGAAATACGAAACATATTTATGAGCTAGCTAAAGGTGAAACAGTTAAAGTAACTTACGTATCAACTACAGGAGAAGTATTGAAAGATTCACAAACAGTACAACCAAAAGATACATTAGTTGGAACTGCTTATGATGCTTCAACAGAAACTATTAAGTCTGAACGTATCGAAAAAGATGGTAAAGTATATCTATTGAAAGAAACAAAAGCTGGTTCAGCTTCTGAAAAAGGTAAAGTAAGTGATAAAGAACAAACAATTACTTATGTATATGAAGAAGTCAAAGAATCAGAACCAAAACGTAATTACGGAAGTGTAGTAGTCCTTTATACTGATCAATTTGGACGTCCAATTTCAGGTATTACTGATACAGGTAAAGAAGTAGGAAATACAGTATTGGATACATCAAATGCCCCGTTAAATACTAAATACGATACAACTGACAATAAACCACAAACAATTACTACAAAAGATGGTAAGGTTTATACACTGAAGAAAGTTACGAAAGACTCTGAACAATCAGGTGTTAAAGGTAGAACTTCTGTTGTAACTTATGTTTATGAAATGTTGAATAATACAGAAGAATTACCAGAAGCACACGTTGGAATAGTATTAGTGAATTATCAAGATGAAGATGGTAACTTAATCTCAGGAAAAACTCCAGAAGGAAAAGATGTTCCAAATGTAGTAGTAGATACTGATGCAACATTAGTTGGTGAAAAATATGACACAACTGACAATAAACCTACAGTTATTATTGCTGAAAATGGAGATGTATATGAACTTGTAAAAACTTCAGATACTTCCGTTGAAAAAGGTGAAGTTGTCGAAGGTGCTACAATTGTCGACTATGTATACCGTAAAGTTGAAACGAAATTCGTTGATGAAAATGGTAAAGAGATTAAATCATCAGAAAAAGGAACAAAATCTAAAGAAGAAATCTCAGAATACGTGTTCAAAGAAACGAAGAAAGATGAAAAAGGGAATACAATCCATGTATATCGTCAAGTCGTAACAAGTTATGTCGATAAAAATGGTAAAGAGATCAAATCATCAGAAAAAGGAACAAAATCTAAAGAAGAAATCTCAGGATATGTGTTCAAAGAAACGAAGAAAGATGAAAAAGGAAATACAATCCATGTATATACTAAGAAATCTTCTTCAACAGTTTTAATACCTAATACTGAAAATGGTCAAACAACTATTTGGAAAGATGTAGACGGAAATATTATCAAAACACAAGAAAATGGTAAGAAAGAACACTCTGTAATTAATGGATATGTGTATGATCATTCTGAAGAAGATAAAGATGGAAATACTACTCATATTTATCGCAAAGTAAATTCAACTACTTCTGAAGTGAATGAAAAACAAACTTCATATGTAGATGAAAATGGTAAGGCTGTTCAAACAACAAAACAAGGTCAACATCCTCAAGATAATATTGCAGGATACGAATTTGTTCGTACAGAAACAGATGCAAATGGCAATGTACGTCACGTATATCGTCAAATAGCTCAATTACCAGCAACAGTAGAACAACGTAAGAATGAGTTACCAAATACTGGTACTGGAGAAGAAGTAACAATCTTTGGAGCTGCAGCAGCTTCAATTCTTGCAGGATTGGGAATTGTAATGCCTGGTAAGAAAAAAGAAGAAGAGTAATATTTTTTCTAAAACTAAGTATTTGTATTGATTTATTTCAAAGACAGATTAATCAATCAAGACACTAAGGGAGCTCTCCGAATCATTCGGAGGGCTTTTTTAGTACGAATAGAAAAAAATGGTTATCAAATATTGGAATATTCCATTCTATTGTTTTATAATAGAATTTAATAATAATGGAGGTGTCATGTGAAAAAACATTCTAAAAAGAAATATCTTAGTAAAACAAAACAAAGATTTCAGATAGGATTGTTAGTTACTTATATAATTTTATCGATTATCTTATTAGTATTCATATTTAGTTATAAAATATTGGCATTCCGTTATTTAAATATTTTAGTAACACTATTATTAGTATTTGTTGCAAGTTTTAGTATTAGAAATTTCTATTTTTCAAAAAAATCAAAGAAAAATACACGTATTTTACTAATAATTTTTAATGTGTTAAATCTTATTGCAATTTTTTCAATTTATCAATTTGTTGAATTTGCAAACCAGATGAATGAATCAGCAACGACTTCAAGTTACTCGATGAGTGTTGCAGTATTAGCAGATAGTCCTATTAATGAAATTAATCAACTAAAGAAGGTCACTGCTCCAATTGATATTGACGAAGAGAATATTTTAAAATTTGTAGATGAGATTAAAATAAAGCAAAATAAAATCATAGAACTTGAAAAAATCAGCTCCTACTTAGATGCATATAATAGTTTGATTGCTGGGAAAACAGAAGCAATTGTACTCAATGAAGCTTTTGAAAAAATTATTGAAACAGAGCATCCTGATTACTTATCAAAGATTAAAAAATTATATGTTAAAAAATTAACGAAAAAAGTTAAAGGTCCTAAAATGAATAAAGGAGATAGCTTTAATATTTATGTTAGTGGGATTGATACCTATGGTTCAATTAATGAAGTTTCTCGATCAGATGTGAATATTATTTTAACAGTTAATACTAAAACGAAAAAAGTGTTAATTACTACTACTCCAAGGGATTCTTATGTTCCAATAGCGATTGGAGGTAATAATCAAAAGGATAAATTGACTCATGCTGGAATTTATGGGGTAGATGCTTCTATTAAAACATTAGAAAATCTTTATAATATTGATCTTAATTATTATGTTCGATTGAATTTTACTTCGTTTCTAAAATTAATTGATTATTTGGGTGGAATTGATGTCGATAATGATAAAGCTTTTACGGCAGAACATAATGGTCAATATTATGCTGCCGGAAGAATTCATTTAAATGCAGATCAAGCGTTAGGATTTGTTCGTGAACGTTATGCACTAACGGATGGAGACCGTGATAGAGGACGAAATCAGCAAAAAGTAATTACTGCTATTATACGTAAATTAACTTCTACTGAAGCGCTATCGAATTTTAGTGAAATTATGCAAGGGATACAAGATTCTATTCAAACAAATATGCCGTTTGTTACGATGATGAATCTTGTAAATAGTCAGTTAGAAACAGGTGGCTTATATAGTGTGGAATCCATTGATTTAACGGGAGTTGGTCGAATGGATTTACCTTCATATGCGATGCCGAATAGTCAGTTGTATATGATGGAAATTGATGAAAATAAGTTACAATCGATTAAAGATGCCATGAAGGCTATCATGGAGGGAAGATAATATGATTGATCTTCATTCGCATATTATTTTTGGTGTGGACGATGGACCAAAAACATTAGAAGAAAGTGAACAGCTTTTAATAGAGGCGTATCATCAAGGCGTACGAACTATTGTTGCTACATCACATCGTAGAATAGGAATGTTTGAAACTCTTGAAGAAAAGATTCAATTAAACTTTAGGCGTGTACAAGAAATTGTACAAGAAATTGCACCAGACTTAACAATTCTATATGGTGCAGAAGTCTATTACTCAAACGAGATGCTTGAAAAATTAAAAATTGGAGAAATTCCATGTATAAATAAAACATCTTATGTACTAATTGAGTTTGGTAGGAGCACATCCTTTTGGGAGATTAGGAATGCTTTAAAAAATCTATTAATGTTAGGATTAACACCAATTGTAGCACATATAGAACGTTATCATGCGCTTGAAAATAATGAAAAATATTTGAAAGAGATAATTGCTATGGGGTGCTATACCCAAGTCAATAGTTCAAGTATATTAAAGCCAAGATTTTTTCATGATAAGCATAGAGCTTTGAAAAAACGAGCAAAGTATTTTCTCGATAAGGATTTGGTGCATTTCATAGCTAGTGATATGCATAATCTTACAAAAAGACCTCCATATATGAAAGAAGCATATGATATTATCTCAAAAAAATATGGTTTAAAAAGAGCGAGAGAGTTATTTGTAGAAAATCCAAACAAGATTATTCAAAATCAGATATTATAGTAATAAAATAGTTGGGTAAATATGATTAATGTAGAAGAGGATAATATGAATAAATACAGAGGATTAAAAAGATTAACAGATTTCTTTTTTAGTATAGTTTTACTAGTACCTGCAATACCAATTTGTTTAATAAGTGCATTTTTCATAATTTTAGAGACAAATGGTAATCCATTGTATATCCAAGAAAGAGTAGGATTAAATGGAAATAAATTTAAAATCTATAAATTACGTTCTATGTATAATGACGCAGAAAAGGATGGACATAAATGGGCTGAAAAGAAAGACTCACGAATTACAAAAGTAGGTGCAATTATTCGAAAAATTAGAATTGATGAATTACCTCAATTAATTAATATTATTAAAGGAGAAATGGCCATTATTGGTCCTCGTCCAGAAAGACCTGAATTTATTGAGGAATTTTTAAAAGAAATTCCAGATTTCAATGATCGATTAGCTGTTAAACCAGGTATTACTGGATGGGCTCAAGTAAATGGTGGTTATGAATTATCACCAAAAGAAAAATTAAAATACGATCAATATTATATTGAACATGAGAATTTCAAATTAGATATATTAATTTTATTTAAAACAATAAAGGTTGTATTTACGGGTGAAGGTTCTAGATAATAGAATGAAAGGAAGAGGAGTATAAAAAATGGATATTTCTAATAATATGACAAAAATATATAGTGTAATTAAGTCAAAATTATTATTTTTAATCATATTTATTTTATTGGGAGTAGGAGGAGTGACATTGTATACAATGTTTGCAATTACACCTGTTTATAGTGTGTCTTCTACTCTTATTTTAAAAATTATGAATAGTGAGAAAAATGATTCTCAAGTGATGGAAGCATTAAATTTATTTCAGAGACAAGCAAAAACATACTTAGAAATTGCAGCATTATCCCCTGTGAAAGAAGCAACAGATAAAGCTTTAGAATTATCTTCGGAAGATGCTTCTAAAATTAAAAGTATTAAATTAACCAACGATTCCGGATCGCAATTAATGACATTAACGATTAAGGCGAGTGATAGAGACTTAGCAAATCAATATATTAAACAATATGTGAAGCAATATAAGCAGTTTACGACGGAAAAGTTTGGTCGTGATGATTTAGCAATTGTATCAGAAGCACAAGGTAGCTTAAAACCAATTTATCCGGTTTTATGGAAAAATATGTTGATTGCATTTATTGTATTTTCATTTATTGCTTTTAATATTATTTTTATTCGCTATGTAATGAGTGATTCAATTGATTCTTCAGATGAGTTAGAAGAATTAACGGGTGTACCGACACTTGGAATGATTCCAGTAATAGAGAAAAAAGAGAGAAGGTAAGAAATATGTATATTGAAGTTATTCATAATAATAAATCAATAGCATCAGAATCTTTTAAAACATTACGAAGTAATATTCAATTTTCAAATTATGGACAGAGTATTAAAACGATTGTTGTGACCAGTTCTAATCCAAATGAAGGAAAAAGTGAAGTAAGTATTAATCTTGCAGCTTCATTAGCTCAACAAAAGAAAAAAGTTTTGATTATTGATGCAGATATGAGAAAACCCACTCAACATAAAATTATTGGAACAAAAAATACTGTTGGATTGAGTAAATTCTTATTGAGAGAAGTTGGTGCTGAAGCGATTCAACGTTTAAATATTTTAGATGTAAATTTAGATGTTCTAACATCAGGTCCAATTCCACCTAATCCATCGGAAATGTTGGCAAGTACCACTATGGAACAATGTCTTAAAGCATTTGTGGATTATTATGATTATGTGATTATTGATACTCCACCTCTACTTGCAGCTACTGATGCTCAAATATTAGCTAGAATTGCAGATGCTACAATTTTAGTTGTAGATAATAAAAGAACTAAAAGAAGACAAATTATTGAAGCAAGAAAACGATTAGATAATGTTGGAGCTAGATTCCTAGGAACAGTTATGAATAAATTAAAATTAACTGATGGGGATAATTATTATTACTATTATGAATATTAATTGATAATACAAACAAAGAAAGGAAACCATATGCTAGTTTATATTTTTATATTTATTTATCTGACTTTTTTGGCGTTCCTCTCTTTGTTTTTTGAGGATAAAAAATCAGAACTTAAATTTTTTATATTTCCAACTTTTATTTTGTTTTTAGTAATCGATGGATTTAGAAAATCTAGTGTAGGAAGTGATTTGCATGTTTATGTATCTATTTTTGAGAAAAATGCTTTGAAACTCCCTGGCTTCTCAAATTTTTTTAAGTCTCGCTTTGAATCTGGATATATTTTAAGTAATCAAATTATCCGTAGTTTGACAGATCAATATACCGTATTCTTATTTATTTTTGCCATTATTACCTTATTGATTTGGTTCTATGTTCTGTCGAAGTATTCTAAAAATATATATATTAGTTTAATGATTTATTTTAGTTCTTTAGGGATGTTTCTATATTCCTTCTCAAATATTCGTCAAGGTTTAGCTGTTGCTATTGGTTTCTTAGGATTTTACTTTTTGTTTGAAAAGAAAAATATTCGAGGAATTATTTGTATTTTATTAGCTCCATTGTTTCATAGTTCTGGAGTAATTTGTATTTTATTTTTACTTTTTAAAAATGTAAAACTGAATTATAAACACTACAGTGTTCTGCTTTTAATCACTTTAGCGTTATTACCATTTACTAAAATACTTTTTGCAACTATTATTAGTGTTTTTCCTCAATATATCCCATATTTAGAATCCTCTTGGTTTATAGAAAGTAATAAATGGGCTCCAGTGTTATTAACTATTCTGTATGGGTTGATATTTGTGTTTGGTGAGTTAGTTATGAAAAACCAACTTTTAACGAAACGAGAAGAAGCGATTAAAACATTATTTTTTATAAATTTAATACTGACAATGACGACATTACAAACGGCATTATTAGAAAGATTTGTTTTTTATATTTCTCCAATCGTAACATTATATATTCCAATGGTTTTGTATAAGATTACAGAGAAAAAGTTAAGATGGATATTGTTCTATGTTACTGTTATTATTTATTTCGTAATTTTATTAGTATTTATTTATTTTAAACCGGAATGGTATCAAATTGTTCCGTATCGTTCGGTTATAACCGATTGGTTGATTGGAAATTAAGAAGAGGTGTATAAATGGAATTTTCAGTTTTAATAACCGTTTATAAAAAAGAAATTCCGGAAAATCTGAGAAAAAGTATCCTGAGTTGTTATCAACAAACTATAAAACCTAAGGAAATTATTTTAATTTGTGATGGAGAATTGACAGCAGCTTTAAATGAAGAAATTGATCTACTAAAAAAAGAAATACCTGTTTTACTAGTTTATCAATTACCTGAAAATTTAGGATCAGGACCAACGTCACGCTTTGGTGTGAAAAAATGTCAAACAGAATTAATTGCTAGAATGGATAGCGACGATTACTGTATAGCTACAAGATTTGAAAAACAATTAAAAGTATTCGAAGAAAATCCAAATCTTATTATGGTTGGTTCTAATATTTTAGAGAAGAATACAGAGTTTACCGCATTAAAGAAAGTACCTGAAACTACGGAGGAAATTCGTCGGTATTCGAAAATGAGAAATCCCTTTAATAATCCTTCTAGTATGATGAAAAAAGAGTATATTTTAAAATCGGGTAATTACCGTGAATTTCGCTATTTGGAAGACTATGATCTAACGATGAGATTATTACATGATAATCCAACCAAAGATTTTTATAATATTCAAGAACCTTTAGTTGTGATGCAAACAAATGATTCTAGCTATCTAAGAAGAGGCGGATTATTGTATGTGAAGACAGATTTTATTCTACAATTAGATTTTTTTCGTAGAGGAGA
>NZ_CAUPZT010000057.1:0-8524 GCF_963515615.1 uncultured Granulicatella sp.
GCTGCTTAATTCCTTCACTAAAATTGTTTCATCAACCCTATTTGACAAAGAGCCCTTTTTTATTAAAATTTCAATTGCCAATAAAAAACACCTAACGATTGTTAAGTGCTTAGATGAAATTTAGTATTAAAACACACGAGCTGTGTGTTTGATTAATTCATCATCTCCTGTATATTCTTCAATACCTAGATTATCTAATATAGCTATATATAATTCACGAAAAGTTAGTTTAGAAAAAGTTTCCACTTCATCATCATCTTTTAAAATAGATAGTTTCTCTGCTTTTTCTTCTGGAGTTAAATCACTTTTCATAACTGTTGCTATTAATTTACATTTTTTAATCATTGTGAGTTTCTTCATTGTTCTTCATCTCCTTTTTTGAAAATTTTATATCGATTAATTTCTATTTGCATTATAACGCTCAGA
The DNA here is from genome assembly GCF_963515615.1 of uncultured Granulicatella sp. Taxonomy (GTDB): domain Bacteria; phylum Bacillota; class Bacilli; order Lactobacillales; family Aerococcaceae; genus Granulicatella. Next base: position 427 of record NZ_CAUPZT010000057.1, read on the forward strand.
AATGTAAGAGATTCAACACTCCTACCTGAGTTAGAATCTAATTTTTACTGAATGCTATCTTTTGCCAAAATTTATTCATAACTGGAAAACATTTCCTTGTAATAATGTACAAACTGATTGTCTCCCTTATAAGGTTGTATACCAAGAACATCTAGTGCTGCTAAAGCAATAGTACCAATAGGTGCATGAGTTATTGGCATTGGATTCTTATCTGACACCAATCTTTTTATTTTTCTAATAGTTTTATCTGAAACATCATGCTTTAATACAGCGTTTCTAATAAATATTCCGTTATCCACTATAGCCATAATAGTTCCCTACTTTCCGAATATTCTGTTATATTTTTTATTAAGTAATTATCTACTCTTTAATAGAGGCTTGATTTAAGCTATAAACGTTATAAAACTCTAGATACATGTTTCAACAACTCACTTTTACCTGTATATTTTTCGATACCTAAATTATCTAATACAGCTATATAAATATCGTGAAAAGTTAATGATATAAAATTATCCATTTCATAATCATCTTTAAAACATTCTAATTTCTTAGCTTTTTCTTCAGGAGTTAAATCACTAAGCATAACTTGCATTAATAATTCTTCTTTATCTGCTCTTGTCATTTTCTTCATTTGGATCCATCTCCTTTTTTGAATTTTTCGTTATATTTTTTATCCATTAATTTCTATCTACCTTATAACAATCGGAAATGTAGGAATCCCGACAGTCCCACCAAGTTGATATCTAATCTTTACTAGATGTTTTTATACAAAAAAGCACTTAACAAGTATTAAGTGCTAAAAAAGTAAGTGGGACGGGCATTCCCCACCTCTCAGGAACCCGTTAGGGTGTGTAGGGCCCGATATTTTTCTACTTTTACTTTTCCATATTTTACCTCTAAATAGATGCTTTGTAAATTGTTTCTATGGTTTAAGTAAAAAATACTACAACATCTCAGATAATCTTTTTATCAAATATTTATCGCCTGTATATTTTTCAATCCCTAAATGATCTAATACTGCTATGTAAATATCATGAAATGTCATTTTTAAAAAACTCTCCATTTCATAATCATCTTTAAAAACTCTAATTTCTTAGCTTTTTCTTTAGGAGTTAAATCACTTTCCATTACTTCTACTAATAATTTACCTTTTTCTACCATTGTCATTTTTTTCATTTTACATCATCACCTTTTTTCTTAATGAATTTTTATCATAATTTATCTCTAATCATCCCAACTCGATTTTCTGGGAGATAACAGAAATGATGCTTACTATAAAGTTTATCAGCCGGAACTTTGGCTACTAATGTAATAAAACTACTCTCATGTGTATTTTCATCAAACCATTGATCAATGATTCCCATCATTTTATTGGCAATTCCACGTCTCTGAAACTTTTTATCCACCATAATATCCGACACAACAAAGGTAATTCCTCCATCACCTACGACTCTTCCTAGTCCAATAAGTTCGTTATCCTCATAAACAGAAACGGCGAAAAGTGTCCCATCAAGTGCCTTTTTAACTTCAGAATTCGGCTTAGTACTATTCATCCCAGAGTTAACTCTCAATTTGTTATAAGCTTCGACACTTGGTACTTTATGAATAAATTCCATGCTAGTAATTCCTCCAATACCTTTTTGTACAGTTATTATAACACTCAAAGGCAATCTATGTATTCTATAAAGGCTATTCTATCCAAACTTGCTTTAGAGTGTTTGCTGTTTTGGATATAGACTTTATCTCAATCTAAATAAAAAATCATGCCCAGCCGTTAGATAGCTGAGCATGAGTGTTAAGTATGTATTACTACTGAAAAAAAATTTGTTAAGTGCTTTGATATAATTGAAAAAGTTCAATTATTCTATCACAAGTTTATCATTGTTGCAACGGTCATTACAACGATTGTGATGATAATCGAACTAATCCTTAAATGCTTTAAATAGCTTTCTTTTCTAGGGCGGTTTCGTCCATCCTAGTTCCTACTGAAAATTGTAACAAAGAAAGGAGTGAAACGCAACCGGCAGATTAAGAGATAAACAACTATCTTCCAACCTTACAACCCTTCATCACTTTCACGGTAATCAATTTGCAACTCATACTTATACTCTTCACAGATTGTTTGATAATCATATTCAGATAAGCTTGCGATAAATAAGTCATAGTCTAAATTTAACTGATCTGCTTCAAAGCTTTCTTTCCAAATTTCAAATTCTCTTTCAAATGGTAATGTGCTCTTCCATTCATCTTCTTCTGAGAAGCAATGTTCTGAAATAAAATGTGCTAATGCTTTGTAAGAATCAAAACAGTAATAATCCTTCTCCATTGGTAGTGCTACTTCTAATGATTCAATTCCTTGTTTTACTTGATTACGATGCACATATAATTGACTCATATTAAATCCCTCTTTTTTCTTATATTCTCTTACATTTCAAACTATATACGAAATAGTTATTTTCAGCAATCAAAATCCTTTATTCTGCTTATCGAGTCTATCTCAAACAAACAAAAACTCAACGAACTCCTCTCTACAGGAACTCGTTGAGTTTCAATTTTACAATGATTCATCTCCTATCGGTAATAGAATTTCAAATATGCTTCCTTTTCCAAGTTCGCTTTCTACTGAGATTTCTCCTTGTAGACGATGCACAATCGATTGAACAATTGCAAGCCCTAATCCATTTCCTTCTTGAACATGAGAGTGTTCTGCTTGGTAAAATTGTTCAAAGATATGTCGTTGTGCTTCAGGAGAGAGTCCAATCCCCTTGTCTTCTATCTGAACCTTTATGTGCTCATTTTCTTCAAGAATCGCAATAATTAATTCTACCGTATCTCCAGAATATTTAATAGCATTATCAATTAAATTTGTCCAAACTTGCATCATCAAGTCTGGATTCGTTTGACAATAGACAGGTTTGCTTGAAAAAGTTAGGTGAATGTCTTTCTCTTTCCATTTTTCTGTCATCAAAATAACTGCATGTCGAATTTGTTCATCCAATTGAACTCTTTTTTTCTGCGGCAAAAAGTCCTTTTCCATTTTGGTAAGTGTTACAATATCATCACATAAACGGCTCAATCGCATACTTTCCGATTGTAAAATATGAGTTAAGTCTCTCCTTGTAGCTTCATCCAATTTTTCATCTGCTAATAAATCACTCACTCCGACTAATGCTGCAATGGGAGTTTTTAATTCATGGGAGAAATTGGCTATAAAATCAGCACGGTGTTGGCTACTCTTCTTTAAATCTTCAGCCATCTGATTGACATTTTGAGCTAATTGGTCAATTTCATTATGATATTTTGCAGTATCTTTTGGATATTTTCTACGATGGATTTTATGATTATAATTCCCCTTAGAAATTGCTTTAACTGATTCATTCAAATCAGAAATGGGACGTGTTAAATGAACGGATCCCCACCACATCACTAAACTTCCAATCACAATAATCGTGCCACTAAAAATCAATAACCAAATTGTTAAACTTGTTTCAATTTTTAAAAGATTTTTTAGGAAAAATATGACTGCTACTCCAATCAAACTTATCGCTATCAATATCCTAAAAAATAAGCGGAGAAAATATTTCCGAAGTGAAAATTGAATTTCTTTTTGTTTATCCATGTTTCATTGTTCCTTTATAGCCTAATCCTCTAACGGTTACAATATCAAAATCTTCATTTCCTTTAAGTTTTTGACGAAGTCTTTTAATACAAGCATCGATTAAACGTTCATCATAATCTTCTTCCATTCCCCATATATCATCTAACAAATCTAATCGTGTAAATATTTTTTCTGGGTGACTTAATAATTTATATAACAAGAAAAATTCTTTTGGGGGAATTTGTACTTGTTCTCCTGTTGTTAAATCCGTCGTTGTTAAGGCGTTATAATCCAATCGAGTGTGAGTAAACGTCAGCACTTTTTCTGCTTCTAGTTGAGATCTTCTTAGTAATGCTTTCACTCTTAAAACGAGTTCTTCTAATCGTAGAGGCTTCACCATATAATCATCCACCCCTAATTTAAAAGCTGTTTCTAGCGATTCTAATTGAGATTTTGCTGTTATCATTAAAATAGGCAATGTATGCTTCGTTTCTCGCAATGTTTGAACGAATTCATAACCATCCATTTCAGGCATCATAATATCTGAAATAACTAAATCAATCTGCTGTTTTTCCATCAAATTTAAAGCTTCTTGTCCATTTTGCACGGTATGGACTGAGTAATTTTCTTGCTTTAATTTTGTTGAAATCATTGTTTTAATCGCAAAATCATCTTCACAAACTAATATACTAAACATAGTTCCTCCTTACTAGGAACATTATAGCATATTTCTTACAGGCGAACTAAACTTCCTTTTTTTAATTCATAGACAGTGTCCACATATTCTAATACAGAACGGTCATGAGTAACCATAATAGCACTCTTTTGTTTTTCTTTTACTTCTCTTTGAATTAATTGTGCAATTTCCTGTGCTTTTTCCGGATTCAAACTTGCCGTCGGTTCATCTGCTAAAATTAATTGCGGATTTCCAATAAATGCTCGTGCAATGGCAACTCTTTGTTTTTGTCCACCAGAAATTTGATTTGGGTATAAATGATAACACTCCTCTACTCCTAATTCTTTTAATAATGTTTGAACTTCTTCTTTACGTTTAGCAGCATCTTTTTCTCCTTTTAATTTAGAAACCTCTTCTAATTGGTCTCCAACTGTCATATAAGACAATAATTGATGATCTTGGAAAATAAATCCTAATAATTCTAAACGCTTCTTAGTCCATTCACTTTGCGTTACATTCGTTAAATTTTGGTCTGCTATACGGATTTCTCCTGAATCAGAAGATAATAATAATCCAGCAATCGATAAAAACGTTGATTTCCCTGAACCTGAAGGCCCTACAATCGCAACAAATTCACCTTTGTTCACGGTTAAATTCAAATCATGGAGAATCTCTCTTTTTTGCATTCCGTCCATAAATGATTTTGTAATATTTTTCAATTCAATAACTGACATACTATTCACCCTTTCCACCAATGACTTCAATTGGATCTACTTGTTTAATTTTTAAAATCGATAACGCTCCACATAGAACAGAGATAAAAATAAAGCTCAATGCAATCGTAATATTCCCTTTTAATGTCATATAAAATGGCATTGCACTTGGAAGTCCTAATGCCATTGCATACGCTGATAACAATCCTATTCCGACTCCAATCACTGATAAAATACTAATTTGAGATAATTGAATAGCTGTTATTTTTTTCATTGACATTCCAATCGCTTTTAACACGCCAAATTGTTGTAATTTTTGCAATGTTAAAATGTAGAAAAATACTCCTAAAATAGCTGAAGACGCTACTAGTAATACCCATGTAATCATCGTTAGTGTCATATTTTCAGCTGTATATCCAGGGATTTTCTTAATTAATTGTTTTGGTTGAAGTACCATTAGCTCAGTGGACAACTTATCTACATCCACTATTTGACTCGTTACAATCGTTTGTGGTTTCCAAGTATAAGTTGGATCATTTTTTTGACGCATTGCTTCGTATGTTTCTGAACTAACAAAGCCAATCGTACTATGTCCATATTTTGCATTTTTTGCAAAGGCTACTACTGTTAAATTTTCTTTTGAAGCTTTATCTTGAATGATATCTCCTACTGCAATGCCTTTTCCTTTATAAGAATCATCTAAGATTACTTCTTGATTTCCTAATTTTTCTAATGAGTAATCCATCGTTTCTACTTTACCAACAACTTTATTTAAATGATCCATTGCAAAAAATGTGACATCTTGTGTACTATCCTCTCCCTCTTTTGTAAGAGATGAACGTTGAATCACTAATCCAAATGAATCTTCCAATGCTAATACTTCAATTTCTGTTACATTTTGACTCGTAAAATTTGAAAAAGGAATTACTCCTTCAGAATCTTTGGACAGAATGTATTGTACTTCTCCAAAGTTTTCAATTTGTGCCGTATTAATTCTGCCTAAACCATTCGTTAATCCAGATAAAAAAATCACCATAAACATCATAATGACTATCAGTACCTCGATTAAAATAAATTTTTTCGGTTGATATTTAATTTCATTCCATGCAAATTTCATGTATATTTCTCCTTTATTTTTAATATTTGTCTCTACTATAAAAGAGAAATATGACCTGAATATGACATTGATAAAAAATAACCCGTTGATTAAACAACGGGTTATCTTTTAAATCCCAAAACTAATTCTGAGTCCTTCATTTACTTTTTCCATAAAGGCATCATCAACTTCTGTTATTTTTTCAATTAATCGCACTTTATCAATGGTACGAACTTGTTCTAATAATACAGTAGATTCCTTACTAAATTGAAATTGATCTTTTTGAATTTCAATATGCGTTGGTAAATTCGCTTTTTCATGTTTTGCCGTAATGGCAGCGACAATTACCGTCGTACTAAAATGATTCCCAACATCATTTTGAACAATTAGAACGGGACGTTTTCCTCCCTGTTCACTTCCTACTACAGGAGATAAGTCCGCTAAATATACTTCTCCTCTTTTTACCATTTATCTTTCTCCTAATCATCATTTATAACTTCTTGGCACACGATCACTAATTAAACAAAGTGATTCATATGAAATCGTGTGGCTTCTATGAGACAATTCTTCTGCAGTAATGCACTCATTGCCATTTTTTCCTAATAGAGTTACCTTTGTTCCAACAGGCATTTCATAAGGAAGACGAATCATACATTGATCCATACATACTCGTCCAACAATCGGACATCTTACCCCTGAAACAATGACTTCACCAGGAGCATACGCACGAAGATAGCCATCTGCATATCCTACTGGTAATGTGGCAATCCATTCATCTTCACTACAAGTATAGGTAGCACCATAACTAATTGTGTCCCCTGCATGTAATTGTTTTACAAAAACAATCTCCGTTTCCCAAGTTAATGCTTCTTCTAATGGTAATGTATCAGGAAGGCTTAACCCTCCATTAGAAGGATTTAATCCATACAAGCCAATCCCCCAGCGAATGACATTTGTAGTTAATCCTTCATGCCAAATAGCCGCAGCTGAATTTGAACAATGAACATAAGTTGGACGTTGTTCTAAAGCTTCCACACACTCGTTGAAAGCTATCAATTGGTGTTCAAACTGACTCGTATCTGCTTCATCAGCAGTCGCAAAATGAGTAAAGATACCTTCAAAAATAAATTGCGAATGCTGTGCTTTTAGAAATTGTTCTATTTCTTGAACTTGTTCTGGTGTACGAACTCCAATTCTTCCCATCCCTGTATCAATTGCTAGGTGCACAATTAGTTGCTTTCCATCTGGAATTAGAGTCTGTGCTTTTTCTAACCAATCTAAGGAGCTCACTGTAGTAGATATACGATAGTCACAAAGGATTGGTACATCTTCTAATCGGCTAATTCCTAATATTAGAATCGGTTCTTTGAATCCTTCTTGTCTTAATTGAATCGCTTCATCTAATAATGCGACACAAAATCCCGCAACTCTTTCTTCATGAGCCGCTTTAGCCACTTCTATCATTCCATGTCCATAAGCATTTGCCTTTACTACGGCAAAAATATCTGTATTGGGATAATGATCTTTAACAGCTTTAATATTTTGTTGAATCGCATTTAAATTAATAGTTACACGTGTATTCCTATGAATCGCAGGAAACATATCTTCACTTTCTTTCTTCTATATTTGAGGGAGACTCTTCTAAAATAACGACAGCATACGCATCATGATTTGTATGCGTAATACTTACATGTCTTTGATAAGGATGCGGAGCTGTTAATAAGGGTTGTCCAGTCTCAGCATTTAGAATTTCAATATCTTGAAAAGAAACAGACTTTCCTATTCCAGTACCTAAGGCTTTAGAATAAGCTTCTTTAGCGGCAAATCTTCCTGCTAAATATTCTACTTTTCTTTTGATTCCTAAAGTTTCATACACAGCATATTCCTTTGGAGTTAACACTCGTTGAATGAAGGAGGAATCTTGTACTACAATTTTTTCAATTCTTGATAATTCAATTGCATCCATTCCGACACCAATAATCGCCATCTCAATACTCCCTTTAAAAACATAATGT
>NZ_CAUPZT010000058.1:0-8504 GCF_963515615.1 uncultured Granulicatella sp.
CCAGTATGGGCTAAACTCTTCATTGTTTCTAAAACTTCATTCACCATTTCTGGGTCTAATGCAGAAGTTGGTTCATCAAATAATAGTACATCTGGTTGCATTGATAAAGCTCTAGCAATTGCTACACGTTGTTTTTGACCACCAGATAATTGACGAGGACGAGCATTTAAATACGCACTCATTCCAACTTTTTCTAGGAAGCCTTTTGCAATTTCCTCAGCTTCTTCTTTTGATTTTTTCAATACTTTAATAGGACCCACTGTACAGTTTTCTAATACATTTAAGTTATTAAATAAATTAAATTGTTGGAATACCATTCCTAAATGTGTACGATATTCATAAATATTTGTATCTTCATCTAAAATATTTTTTCCGTTATATAAAATTTCACCAGAAGTTGGTTTTTCTAATAAATTCACACAACGTAACAATGTTGATTTCCCTGAACCAGAAGAACCAATAATCGTTACTACTTCACCAGATTGTACTGAAAATGAAATATCTTTAAGGACTTCATGAGTCCCGAATACTTTATTTAAATGTTTAATCGTTACTACTTCTTGACTCATGATTCTTATCCTTTCCCTTTCGTTTTTTCGTACACAGATGCCATTGAATTAGAATTTAATGGATCCGAATGAATAATTTCATAGTTATCTGGTCCGTCCATTCTACGTTCAATATAACGTAAAATTTGTGTTAAAACAGTTGTCATAATGAAATATAAAATCAATGTAACAAAGAATGTTTCAAAGTAACGGAAGTTTGCTCCCGCAACTGTTTTTGTTGCAAAATATAATTCTGAAACAGAAATAACGTTTAATACAGAAGTATCTTTAATATTAATTACAAACTCATTACCTGTTGCAGGTAAAATATTACGAATTACTTGAGGGAAGATAACATTCATCATTGTTTGAGTATGTGTCATCCCAATCGCTTGAGCAGCTTCAAATTGTCCTTTGTCGATAGAAATAATTCCTCCACGAACAATTTCAGACATATAAGCACCCGTATTAATTGATACAATGAAAATCGCAGCAAATGTACGATCCATATCAATTCCAAATGCTAAAGCTGATCCATAATAGATAACCATTGCTTGTACAATCATCGGAGTTCCTCTAAAGAACTCTGTATAAGCTGTTAAAATCGCATTAGCAATTTTCAAGCTTATTCTTTTTGACCCTTTTTCTGGCATTGGAATAGTTTTTACTAATCCGATTAACAACCCGATAACCGTTCCAATAATTGTCCCAATAATAGAAATATATAAGGTTACCCAAGCTCCATTTAGAAACATTGGCCAATTATCTTGTATAATTTTGATAATCCATTCAATATTCATCTTTTGTCCTCTTTCTTTTTTTAATTATGTATCTAGAAGGGTTACCCCTTCTATTTTAATAAAATATGTTAGTTTGCTGCAGGTTGATTTTTGATTGCTTCATCCATAATTTGTTGACGTTCTGCATCAGAAATTTCTGATAAAGCTTTATTAATAGCATCTTTTAATGGGCTATTTTTTTTCAATCCAACAGCTGTATCTGTATCTTCATCACTTGCTTGGAATCCATCAGTTAATTTAATCATCACAAAATCTGAATTTGCAGTTTGAGCAGAAACACCTTCTGGTAATTCAGAAACATATGCATCAATTGTTCCAGCTTGTAATGCAACACGCATAGCAGGGAAGTTATCCATTGCAGGTTGTTTAGCAACTCCAGGAATTTGGTCAATCACACTATAGTGGAAAGTGTTTAATTGTCCAGTTACTTTAGCTCCTGAAAAATCAGCTAATGTTTTAGCTTGTTCGAATTTACTTCCTTTTTTAACAATCATTACTAATTGTGATTTGTAATAGTTATCAGAAAAGTCAATTGCTTCTTTTCTTTCAGCAGTAGGACTCATACCAGCTATGATTGCATCTAGTTTACCAGAAACAACACCAGGTGTTAAGCCATCCCACTCAGTTTTTACAATAACTAATTCTTTATTTAATTTTTTAGCGACACGTTTTGCAATTTCAACATCATAACCGCCCGCATAGTCATTTGAACCTTGGATTTTTACTCCACCGTTAGCATCTGTTTGTTGTGTCCAGTTAAACGGAGGATAACCCGCTTCCATCCCAACTACTAATTGGTTGCTTGATGCTTTACTGCCACATGCTGCTAACCCTAAACCGATTGCTACAGTTAATAATCCTTTTAATAAATTTTTTTTCATAAAAATCCTCTCCTCTTGGTTATAAACTTCAGGACTCAAATAAAAAAGAGAGATCACGAACAAAAGGTCCGCAATCTCCCCTGAATAGACTTTTACCCTAAAAAAGTGTACAGAAAAAATTAGCATAAACTGCTTTTGCCCGGTAATTGATTGCACTTCACACTGGTCTGGGCAGAGAGTGTGACAGTGACTGACCTATTATGACCAGCCCCCAACATAGCTTTGCTACATTTCGGCGAAATCCCCTTTCCGTAATCACGTACTTTTGTCATCCGCGCCTCAAGTTCAATAACCATATATTTAATTAAGTAATGTCATTCTAGCAAAATGAAAATATGATGTCAACTGTTTTCATTAAATTTTCATCATTAATTTTGTGTTGGAGAAGTACTACTTAATAATTGCTCATAAGCAAATTCAAATTTTTGAACATCTCCTGCTCCCATAAAGACAATAACAGCATCCTTATAAGTTAATAATGGTGAAACATTTTCAATTTTTAACACACTAGCTCCACCTTCTACTAATGCTGCTAAGTCTTCAATTGAAACATTTCCTGATTTTTCACGAACAGATGCAAAAATATCACATAAATAAACATCATCTGCTAAAGATAAAGCTTTAGCAAATTCATCTAACAAAGCAATTGTTCTTGTAAATGTATGTGGTTGGAAAACAGCTACAATTTTCTTTGTAGGATATTTTTGTCTTGCAGCATCTAATGTTGCACGAATTTCAGATGGATGATGTGCATAATCATCAATCACTGTAATTTCTTTGATTTTTTTCTCTGAAAAACGACGTTTAACTCCACCAAATGTTTTTAAATTAGCTGCTAACTCTTCCGGATTAAAATCATTTAAGTAATAGAATGTAATAATCGCTAACGCATTTAAAATATTATGCGTTCCAAATGTTGGAATATCAAATTTGCCATAAAATTTACCATGAATATAAACATCAAAATGGCTACCTTGTGTATCTTTTTCAATATTTTCAGCTACAACATCATTTCCTTTAGCAATTCCATAATAGGTAATTGGCGTTGTTACATCTAACTCACGTAGTCTTGTATCATCTCCACATGCAATAATTCCTTTTTTCACTTGACGTCCAAATGATTCAAAAGCACTTTGAACATCGTCAATATCCGTGTAATAATCAGGATGATCAAAATCAATATTTGTCATAATAGCATAATTAGGTTTATACGCCATAAAATGACGTTTGTATTCACAAGCTTCTAATACAAAATATTCAGATGCTTCTACTCCATGTCCTGTACCATCACCAATTAAATAACTTGTTGGTTCCATTGCACTTAAAACATGCGCTAATAATCCTGTTGTACTTGTTTTCCCATGCGAACCTGTTATTGCAACACTTTGGTATCCTTTTAATAATTCACCTAAAAATTTATGATAACGAATCACTTCAATCCCTTTTTCACGTGCTGCTACTAATTCTTCGTGACTATCTGGAAAAGCATTTCCAGCAATAACAACTTGTCCTTCTTGAATATTATCTGCACTAAACGGAAACATTATGATTCCCGCATCTTCTAAGCCTTTTTGAGTAAAGAAATAATTCTCCAAGTCAGAACCCTGAACAGAATATCCTTCTCCATGTAATACTAAAGCTAACGCACTCATTCCTGAGCCTTTTATACCCGTAAAATGATAAATTTTACTTTTATCCATGATCAATTCCACTTCCTATGTTTACTATTTACTATATGGTAATGTATCTTTCCCTTGTTCTTGTTCCATAATCCATGATAATGAACGATTCATTGCTCTTCTTTGTTTTCCTGGTAAAGGTTGCAATTCAGGAGCTAAAACTTCCATCGCTTGCGTATCAGGTAAATGATTTAATAATGTTTCTTGCACTATTTGTGTCGTTGGAAGATCTGATTGAAGTTTTGTTGCTTTTTTCGAGGATTTCTCCACTACTTTTTGCGATACTTCAACTTCATCGACCTTAACCAAAGGTGTTTCTTCACTTGAAAAAATTAATAATTCCTCAGTATTCACTCTCAAATTTTCTTCTAATGCTTCATAAGGAATTTGTTTTTTTATTTGAGAAGGTGGTGTCATTCCTTTTAGAATAGAAGGAACTGTAGAAGGAGTAAATCGTTTTCTTGCAGGCTTTTCTTGTAAAAAACTACGCCATTTCTCCCGATTATTTCCTTTTTGACTACTTTCTTTAAAGGATTGGAAAATTCCATTTTTTGTCTGAGGAGTATCTTTTTCTTCTAAAGCAGATTTCTGTTGCTTTGAAAAAGGCAAATAATGTTCCACAGTCGTTTCCTGTTCACTGTTTTGATTTGTTCCAAAAGGAATTTCTTCTTTTGGGTGTAAATAATTTGGAAAGTCTACCCACTTTCTTTTGGAACTTTGTTTATTTGGTAAATATTGATTACTAATCTCTCTGATCGAACGATGGTTATCTGACAAAAATACCACTCCTCTTCGATTTTTTAACCTTTAAATGGTTCTCCAATAACAGCATCATTATTTAACACTAAAATTCCTTTTTTGGCAGGAGCATTTTCTAAGCCTAATTCACGAGCTGAACATAACATTCCGTGACTTGCTACGCCACGTAATTCACCTGACCAAATAATACTTCCATTAGGCATTACTGTTCCTGGTGTAGCTACTACAACTTTTTGTCCTGCTTTTACATTTAGAGCTCCACAAACAATTTGTAATACTGTATCTTGGCTAACACGTGTTTGTGTAACATGTAAATGATCTGAGTCTTCATGAGGAACACAAGATTCCACATATCCAACTACTAAAGTATCTTTTGGAGATAAATCTAATGTTTCACCATCAAATCCAGCTTCTTGGATTAATGTTTTCACAGTTGCTTGTTCTTCCTCTGATAAAAATTGTTGACCTGCTTTTTTAAAACGGATATGATTTGAAATTCCTGCAATATTGTACCCAATCACTGTATTTGTTTTTTCATCGAATACACGTGTTACTCCATTTTTTGTTTCAATTGCAACATCATAACGACTTGCCGCTCCTGATGTTAATAATAATGTATCTGAAATGCCTTCTTGATTATAAAAACTTAACCACATAATAATCTCCTTAAAAGTATTTTTTTATTAATTTGTTCTTCCATCTAAAATAGTATCTACTGTACTACGATCTAATGCACGAATCGTTTGAATAACCATTTCACGTGCTGCTTCATAGTCTTTAATGGAGAACATTGTTTGATGCGTATGAATATAACGAGCACATACCCCAATCACTGCACTTGGAACTCCTTGATTCATTAAGTGAGCTTTTCCTGCATCTGTTCCACCTTGAGAAACAAAGTATTGGAATGGAATATTATGAGTTAAAGCCGTATCTTCTAAAAATTCCTTCATACGAGGTAAAGTAATCATACCCGGATCCAAAATTCTTAATAAAAATCCTTGGTCTAAATGCCCAAATGTATCTTTTAAACCTGTTAAATCATCCGCTGCAGAACAATCTACCGCAAAGAATAAATCAGGATTGAATTTTGTAACACTCGGTCCTGTTCCACGTAATCCAACCTCTTCTTGAACATTTGCTCCAGCAATTAATGTATTTGGTAATGCTTCATTTTGTAATTCACGTAAAGCTTCTAATACTACAGTACAACCATAACGATTATCCCATGATTTTGCAATCATTCGTTTTTTATTCGCTGTCCAAATCGTTTCCACTAAAGGCACAATGGTATCTCCAGGTCGAACTCCATATTCTTCTGCCTCTTCTTTTGAAGTAAATCCAGCATCAAATAAAATATCTGTTACTTTCACAGATGCTTGTTGCCCACCAGCTGCACGTAATAAATGTGGAGGAACAGAGCTAGAAATAACAGGATAGTCTCCTTTACGAGTTTGCAATGTAAATCGTTGCGCAGAAACAACATATGGATTCCATCCACCTAATGGGCTTACTTTTAATAAACCTGTTGCAGTAATATTGGTTACCATAAATCCAACTTCGTCCATATGTGCTGCAATCATAATTTTAGGCGCATTTGCATCTTTATGGTCACGAACCCCAAAAATGCCTCCTAAACCATCTTGCTCGATACGATCGACTAATGGTTCCAATTCTTTTCTCATAAATTCTCGAACATTTTTTTCATGTCCACTAGTTGATTGTAATTCTGTTAAAGTTTTAATTAAACTTTCTGTTTTCTTTTCCATTTTCTTACCTCCATAAGAATAAAAAGCTCGAATGTACCGTTCCCAGTCCTTTCAGAGCTCCTTTTTTACGTCGCTCTTTATATGAGCTTTCCTCATCATTAGGCTGACGCTATTTTATATAAATCTAGAACTGCACCCGTTTTTGCATCTGCAAAAAATTCATATTGCACTAATTCTTCTTGTTCTTTACGAGTAATGCCACCATAGTATACATAACCACTAAAATCTTCTTGTTCGATATACACGGGTTCCATTTCAATCCATGAACCTTCAATCGTTCCTACAATGGTAAATAAACGACGAACATTCCCTACTATAACATCCCCATTGACTAATTTCTTTTCATAAAATTTAGAAACAAACCATGCTCCTAGAAAAGCTCCAGTTGCAAGGAAAAATCCTGCTGTAAAAGATGATTTATTTTTTGACATTTTACCACTCCTCTACTTTACTTCATAGGGATGACGTTCTTTTGGAAAAATTGCTTCTACTCGATAAATTGGATGTCCTTTAGCAGAAAACTTTTCTTCATATTCGGTCATCACATTGCCTTCAAACTCTACTTGGTGTAAATCTAACAACACTTGTTTTAAAATCATTCCAAATTGAGAGAACGAAGCTAAACTATATTCAAATAAGCCTCGATTATCTGTTTTAAAATGAATTTCACCCTCTAGTGGTAATACTTGTTCATATGCTTTTAGAAAATCTGCATGAGTCAAGCGTCTTTTAGCATGACGTTTTTTAGGCCATGGATCAGAGAAATTTAAATAAATGCGATCCACTTCAGCATCTTCAAAATAATCTGTCACTGTTTCACCATCAATATGCAATAATTGTAAATTTGGAACTTGGGCAGCTAATGCTTTTTCTAACGCAACAACAATAACACTTGTTTGAATTTCAATCCCGATATAATTAATATCTGGATTTTTCTTAGCCATTTCACTAACAAATTGACCTTTTCCAGACCCGATTTCAATATGAATCGGATGATCATTTCCAAATCTTTCTTTCCAGCGCCCTTTCCATTCTTCTGGATTTTGAATCACCATTTCTGGATGAGCTAATAAAGTATCTTTAGCCCATGGTTTATTTCTTAAACGCAATCTTTTTACTCCTCTTCTTTCATCAAACGATGATTGTAAATTGATTTTACAACTAAAATTTTTTCGTTCATTTCATAATAACGACCTTCAAAATGACTTTTCTTAATAAAGTTTAAACAATTCATCAAAGCATACCATTCGATTCGTTGGTAAATATTCGTTGATAAGTTTAAACCATAGGCATCTAGCCATTCCCCCCATTGATGAACAGGAATATATTGGGTTAAAATCATTGTTAAATCCGATACAGGATCTGCTAAACGAACCATTTCCCAATCTATTAAATATAATTTATCATTTGCCAATAAGAAATTACGACGATCTAAATCTCCATGGCAAACTGTTTTTCCTGCTTCTAATACAAGAGGTAATGTTTCTTTTAAATAATCTAACACTTCAGATAAAAAACGATGCGTTTGTAAACCGGTCTGTAAATTGACTAAATAATCTTCAATGAAATGCTGAGCAGTATATTCTTCGCCTTGAATTTTTTGAAGCATTAATAGTAAATTAGGAGACTGATGGATTTCTTTTAATAAATCAATCACTTCCATCGAATTCATTTCTTCAGTTGTTAAGGATCGACCATTTAACCATTCTTGAGCTGTTAAAACATCTCCATTTCCAGATCTCTTGGTCCACATTAATTTAGGGGCAATGCCTTCACCAGATAAAGCAGCTAAAAAAGGCGATGAGTTTCTTTTTAAAAAGACTCTCTCCTGAGCTCGAACTGCCATATAAGCTTGACCGGTATCTCCCCCAATTGGATGTAATTCCCATCCTGCATCCATATTTTGTTCCATATTTCTATCCCTACCGACCATTTCTGAGTTTATTCGTTATCTTTCATTGTATGCTGTCCTATTGTTCTCGTCAAGTTTATAGGTAAAATTCTATTTCTTTTTTTCTAAGAAACACAAACATTTGTGACACGAACCAGTGTCAATACAACTTGTGGG
>NZ_CAUPZT010000059.1:0-8500 GCF_963515615.1 uncultured Granulicatella sp.
TAATTTTGAAGGTGCAGATACATCTAATCTAAATGTTGAGATGATCTGTTCTCCTACATTATATTCTGTTTGATTTCCTACTATATGACCTTGTAAACTAACTTTATTTTCAGTTGTTGGTTGTGTTTGATCAGAAGTCGCTAATGTACTATTTGAAGTACCAGCTTCTCTTGTATTAGCTACAGATTCTGTTGTTGAACTCGGTTGGTTTGTTGCAGAAACTGGTACATATGTAATTTTATATTTATTTTCCCCAATAGGTTGTAAGTTTGTTGCAGTAAATCCAGAATAATCTTTCTTTAATTGATCAAGATTTTCTGAAAATTTTGATTTTAAAATAGCTACATCTTCTACTACTCCACCTGGTTTCTCATGAGTCACCATTACAAATTCTTGCGTATCTGCTACTACTGAATTACCGGTTCCAGTTCTGTTGTAACCACTATCTGTTACACTAGCTTCAACATGATAACCAAAAAAGAAGCCGGCTCCAACTACTACACTAGCAACTCCGACCCTTAATTTTTTTATAGCATATTTTTCAAATTTCCTACCAAACTTTTTTTGATTCATAAATTGATTATTTTTACCTAACATTGTTCACCTCAAAATAATATAGATAAACCTAATTCTACCCCCCCCGATAATTTCTGTCAAATATTTTCACTTGAAAAATATATAAATTATTGATAAATATGAAATTTCTAGAGACTTGTTTGTCACAGAATGAACTCATTCAAGAAAACTAAAAAAAGAGTGAGATTTCTCTCACTCCTCATCATTTCAAATTATAGTTTTGAAACAGCTTCTTCAACTAAAGATTCAACTTCTTGTACAGTTGCACATTCATTAATTGCTTTATCTGCTAATGCTTTCATTTCTTCTAATGTTAATTTAGAAATTAAGCTACGTGTTTTTAATACACTTGATGCAGACATTGAGAACTCATCTAAGCCTAAACCGACAAGTAATGGTACAGCTGTTTGATCTCCAGCCATTTCTCCACACATTCCAGCCCATTTACCTTCTTTATGTGCTGAATCAATTACATGTTTAATTAATGTTAAGATTGATGGATTATATGGTTGGTATAAGTATGAAACGCGTTCATTCATACGGTCAGCAGCCATTGTATATTGGATTAAGTCGTTTGTTCCAATACTGAAGAAATCAACTTCTTTTGCGAATTGATGTGCTAATACTGC
Source organism: uncultured Granulicatella sp. (assembly GCF_963515615.1). Taxonomy (GTDB): domain Bacteria; phylum Bacillota; class Bacilli; order Lactobacillales; family Aerococcaceae; genus Granulicatella. The sequence goes on from NZ_CAUPZT010000059.1 coordinate 1,206, forward strand.
TGCTGCAGGAATTTCAATCATAATTCCCACTTGAATGTCATCGCTCACTGCAACACCTTCTGCAACTAATTTAGCTTTTTCTTCTTCTAATAATGCTTTTGCACCACGGAAATCGTTTAATGTCGCAATCATTGGGAACATGATACGCAATTTTCCATAAACTGATGCACGTAACAATGCACGTAATTGTGTACGGAACATTTCGGGTTCATTTAATGAGATACGAATCGCACGGTATCCTAAGAATGGATTCATTTCGTGTGGTAAAGGTAAGTATGGTAATTCTTTATCCCCACCGATGTCCATTGTACGAACAACAACAGGTTTACCATTCATTCCTTCTAATACAGCTTTGTATGCTTCAAATTGATCTTCTTCAGTTGGCATATCATGAGAATCCATGTATAAGAATTCTGTACGGTATAAACCAACACCTTCAGCACCATTATGGATTACTCCTTCTAAATCTTTTGGAGTTCCAATGTTTGCTGCTAATTCAACTTGATGACCATCTTTTGTAAATGTATCAGCATCTTTTAATTTTTCCCATTCAGCTTGTTGTGCTGCAAATGCTTCTGCTTTTGCACGGTATTCAGCAACTACATCTTCAGAAGGGTTTAAGAATACATCTCCTGATAAACCGTCGATAATGATTAAATCACCATCTTTAGCTAAAAATGTAATTTCTTTTGTACCTACAATAGCAGGAATTTCTAATGAACGAGCCATAATCGCTGAGTGAGAAGTACGTCCACCGATATCTGTTACGAAAGCTTTAACATATTTACGATTTAATTGAGCTGTATCACTCGGAGTTAAGTCTCCAGCTACAACTACTACTTCATCTTTGATTGTAGCAGGGCTAGGGATTTTAACACCTAATAAATTCGCTAAAATACGTTTTGAAACGTCACGAATATCAGCTGCACGTTCTTGCATATATGGATTATCTTCCATACCTGCAAAAATGCTAATAAACATATCTGAAACTTCTTTTAAAGCATGTTCGGCATTAACTTTTTGAGAAGTGATCGCATCTTTTACTTGACCTACTAATTCAGGGTCACTTAATACCATTAAGTGAGCTTCAAATACTTGAGCTTCTTCTTCACCAAGATTTTTTAATGCGGTTTCTTTAATTAATTCAATCTCTTTTGTAGAAACTTCTAAAGCTTTTTCTAAACGAGAGATTTCATTTTCTGTATCTTCTACACTTACTTTTGAAAAACTTAAATCTGGTTCTGTTAATGTATAAACTTTTGCGATTGCAATTCCATCACTGGCTGCAATACCTTGTAAAGTTGGTTTCATATTACTCAGCTAATCCTTCTTTTCTCATTGTTTCATCGATTCCAGCAATTGCATCTGCTGCATCTTCACCATCAGCTGTAATTACTACGTCAGCACCTTGACCAACACCTAATGACATAACACCCATGATTGATTTTAAGTTAACAGATTTACCTTTGTATTCTAATTGAATGTCTGAAGCAAATTTGCTAGCTGTTTGAACTAATAAAGTTGCTGGACGAGCGTGAATTCCTGTTTCTGCAATTACGTGATATTCTTTCTTTTCCATGAAAAAAACTCCTTTAAAAATAAAATTTTATTAAGGACTGTAATAGTTACTAATTTCTTAGCAAACGTATACACTCCTCTTATTTAGTTAGGTTACCATGTTTTTATGAATTTAACAACTATTTCTATTCAGTTTTTAATAAATTTTTTATCATCATTTGCGCTTTTATCTTCTAAATTATGTTTTTTCATTTTTTTGAATTTTAATAATGAATTTTTCAGAAAAAAAGAGTATAATAATAGAAAGAGATTCCAGTAAAGGGTGTATGAAAATGAAATTAATTGATATTACAAATAGTCATTTAAAACTAGTTAAAGAACAATTAGCGAATACAGATGCTTTTTTTGTCAAAGTGTATTCTTTAGGTCAAACAACTGTCATTTACGAGGATGCTGCTACTCATAAAGATGTTCTTATTATTAACCATAAACGTAAAATAAAACAAACAGAAATTGATTTTGTAGTTCATAGATTATTACATACTACATCTGAAAATTTAGATATCATTCATGCTAATAGTTTTGTAGAAATTAGTATACCTGTTGAAAAGCCAAAATCAGACTTTTCTTAATCCTTACATGAATAGATAGAACACCTATACTGACCATCATTCATCAAAAAAATAATACGAGATTGCTCCTAAACAATCTCGTATCTTTCTTTTTTATGCTAGTTGATTTCTCCACTCTAATAATTTTTCAACATCATCTTGGTGAATAAAATCCGATGCCACTGCTTCTTCTACTAATACTGGGTAATTTGTTAATGTGACATATTCCACTTCTGCCTGCGAAAAGGCTTCATGAGCTTTCTTTAATTCATAACTAAAAATTGCTACAACTCCTAAGACTTCAGCTCCTGCTTCTCTTAAAGCTTTTGCTACTTTTAGAGATGATAAGCCTGTAGAAATTAAATCTTCGATAATGACTACCTTTTGCCCTTCTAATACCCTTCCTTCAATTTGATTGGTTTTCCCATGTTTTTTTGCAGAATCTCTTACATAAATCATTGGTAAATCTAATAACTCGCTTACCCAAGCTGCATGTGGAATTCCTGCTGTTGCCGTTCCAGCTACGACCTCAATTGCTGGATATTTTTCTTTTATAACTTCTACCATCCCTAAAGCAATTTCTCTACGAATAGTTGGATAAGACATTGTAATACGATTATCACAATAAATTGGAGATTTAATGCCTGATGTCCAAGTAAAATAATTATTTGGTCTTAATGCTACAGCTTCAATCGCTAATAATTCTTTAGCAAGTTTACGTTCTAATGTCATATTCTTCTCCTTTAATTTGTAAATTGTTCTTGAATAAAATGATACACTTCTACAGGATTTGGCGCTTTTGTAATAGAACGCCCTACAACGATATGTGTACTTCCTTCAAGACTAGCAACTTTAGGAGTTGCTACACGTTTTTGATCGCCTACTTCATCTGTTTCAAGACGAATTCCTGGAGTCACTTTTAAGAAATCAGCGCCACAATTTTCTGTAATTTTTCCAGCTTCCCAAACAGATGAAACCACTCCATCTAAGCCAGCTTGTTTTGCTAATTTTGCATAATGAATCACACTTTCCTCTAAAGAAAGAGGGATACATTGATACTCTTTCATATCTTGTTCTGAAGTAGAAGTTAATTGAGTAATGGCAATAACATTTGTGTCAAAGCTTCCACCATCTAACATTCCCTGTTTAGCTGCTTTCAACATTTCGTAGCCACCTGCAGCATGTACGGTTAAAATATCCACATGAAACTGAGCCAATCCTTTTGCAGCCCCATAAACCGTATTAGGAATATCATGTAATTTCAAGTCCAAAAAGATTTTATGTCCTAATTTTTTAATTTGCTCAACAACTACTTGTCCATTTTGTAAATATAATTCTAGTCCTATTTTTACAAATAATTTCTCGTCTCCAAATTGTTCTAAAAATTTTAATGAGTCCTCTACTGTTGGAAAATCTAATGCAACAATGACTTCTTTTTTCATCCTACCACTCCTTATTTATAAGCTCGTCCACGTAACTCTAGTAGATGATGCACTCCCAATTCATCAAGAGCAGCTTCTAATCGATCAATAATTTTTGGACAAACATACGGATCTGTAAAGTTTGCTGTTCCAACTGCTACCGCACTAGCTCCAGCTGAAATGAAATCAATCACATCCCATTCATCCATAATACCGCCCATTCCAATAATAGGGATATTAACTGCTTGCGACACTAAATAGACCATTCGAATGGCTACCGGTTTAATTGCTGGACCAGATAATCCACCCGTTATATTAGCAAGAATTGGTTTTCCTGTTTTTCTATCTAAACGTATCCCAACTAATGTATTAATCATCGTAATTCCATCTGCTCCACCTTCTTCAACGGCTTTTGCCATCGAAACAATATCTGTTACATTAGGAGATAATTTGACATAGACAGGTACACTAGATGCCGCTTTTACTTTTTCTGTTAATGTTCTTGCAATACATGAATCTGTTCCAAACTGAATCCCTCCATGCTTCACATTAGGACAAGAAATATTTAATTCTAATGCATGGACATTCGGTGCTTTACTAATGTGTTGTGTAACATATACATAATCCTCAATTTCACTACCTGCGACATTCGCAATAATTGGAACATCATATTTTTCTAATGCTTTTAATTTTGTTTCCATAATTTCATGTACACCAGGATTTTGTAAGCCAATCGCATTTAACATTCCACTAGAAGTTTCTGCTACACGAGGAGTTGGATTTCCAAAGCGTGGTTCTTTAGTTGCAGCTTTTATCATAATGGCGCCTAATTTACTTAAATCATAAAAATGAGCATATTCTAAGCCAAATGCAAAGCACCCAGAAGCTGGCATTATTGGATTCTTCAAATCCAAACCTGGTAATTTCACTCTTAATCTATCGCTCATCATTTCCTCCTATAATGCTATTTCTCTAGTATCATAAACTGGTCCATCATAACAAACTCTAGAAATACTACCGTCTATTTTTTCACAAACACAGGCATAACAAGCTCCTACTCCACAAGCCATTCGCTCTTCTAACGATATATACCCCATTTTTTCCTCATCCATTTGGGTTAAAGCTTTTAACATTGCAAATGGACCACAACTAAAATATTTATGATAATCTAAGGCATATTTTTTTATCACATCTGTTACAAAACCTTTTTCACCATAACTACCATCAGCAGTTGCGATATACGTTTTTCCAAGTTGTACAAATTCATCTTCATAAAAAACATCTTTTTGATTATTAAAACCTAATATATGAATGGTTTGGATTCCTTTTTTCTGAAATTGTTTCGCTAATTCATATAATGGAGGAACTCCAATTCCACCTCCAACTATTAGAGCTGTTTGTCCTTCTTCTAAAACCTCTAAATCATAACCTTTTCCCAGTGGACCTAAGATATCTACTATTTCTCCTTCTTTTAGTTCAGAGATAATCGTTGTTCCTGCACCATCTGCACGATAGACAATAACAAATGATTGTTTTTCATGATTAATCTCGCAAATGGAAATTGGTCTTCTTAATAAAAATTCATAGCTATTATTCACTTTAATATTGACGAATTGTCCAGGTGTCGTCATTTCTTGAACGATGTCCCCCTGCAATTCCATTCGAAATATTTTATCCGCAATTTTTTCATTACTGATAACCCTTGTCATATAAGTATCCATACAAATACTCCTTTGCCATTTTTTCATTTGCTTATTAACTATCAAAATCATTCATAACTATAATTCTGAGAAAACTTCCTTATCTTGATACGCAATTCTTCCTTCACATAAAGTTAACACTGGAATCCCATATATTTTCTCACCAATATAAGGAGTATTACGTCCTTTTGATAAAAATTGATTTGGATCAATCTCCATTGATTTTTCTAAATCAATAACGACTAAATCTGCGAATCCATTTTCTTTTAATCGACCATATGGTAATCCAAAGGTATCTGCTACATTTTCACTCATCTTCTTCACTAGAAAATCTAATGAAAAAACTCCTGGTTTAACAAATTTTGTATAAAGTTGACTAAAAGCTGTTTCACTACCAACAATTCCAAATGCTGCTTTTGTCATTGTTAATTCCTTTTCGTGTGGTGCATGAGGTGCATGGTCTGTAGCAATTACATCAATGGTTCCATCTAATAGTCCCGAAATCAAAGCATTGCGATCTTCAGCAGATCTTAATGGTGGATTCATTTTCCACATTCCATTGTCTTCTGGAATATCCATTTCATTACTTAATAAATGATGAGGACATACTTCACACGTCACATTAATCCCAGCAGCTTTTGCATCTCTCACGACTCTGACTGATTCTTTTGTAGAAACATGACAAACATGGTAATGACAACCTGTTGCTTCTGCTAACAACACATCTCGAGCAATTTGAACACTTTCGCAAACCGATGGAATACCTGGTAATTGCAATTCTCTACTTCTTCTTCCACAGTGCATACAACCACCACGAATGAGGGAATTATCTTCACAATGAGCCACAATCGCTTTATCAAGACTTGCAGCAACTTTCATTGATTCAAACATCATATTCGCATCTTGAACTCCACGACCATCATCACTAAAAGCAAATACGTAATTTGCTAATTCTTTAAAATCAGCATATTCCTTTCCTTGCTCTCCTTTTGTAATTGCTCCAAAAGGAATGGCACGAATCACTGAATCACATTCAATAATATCTAATTGTAATTTTAAATTTTCATAACAATCTGGAACAGGATTTAAGTTTGGCATTGGCATCGCAGTCGTAAATCCGCCACGTGCTGCAGCTCTAGATGCATGGTAAATTGTTTCCTTATATTCAAAACCAGGTTCTCTCCAATGGACATGAACATCGATAAATCCAGGAGAAATAAATTTTCCTTTTAAATCTAGAACTTTTGCTTCAGCATTTTCAATTGAATCAGCTATTTTAAGAATTCTATCATTTTCGATTAAAATATCTTTATCAACCAAAATCCCCTGTTCTAAGATTTGACCATTTTTTAAAAGTAACATTTGCTTCTCCTCTTTTACAATTGATTGTCTTTAATAACTTTTTCAATCATTGCTTGTCTCATAAACATTCCATTTTTCATTTGTTCAAAAATTACTGATTTTGGAGCTTCTACTAATTCAGATGCAATTTCTACATCACGATTGACTGGAGCTGGGTGCATTACAATGGCTGTTTCTTTTAATTTTTCATATCTTTGCGGTGTTAATCCATATTGTTCATGGTATTCTTCTTTTGTTAAGCCCATTTTTTCAGCATGTCTTTCATGTTGTACTCTTAATAACATACATACATCCACTTCACCAATAACTTCATCAAAATTCACTACTTCTCCGAGCGTTTCATCTTTATAAATGTCTGGGCATACAAAACGAACTTTTGCTCCTAATCTTGTTAACATCCGATAATTACTTTTAGCTACTCGAGAATTTTTGATATCCCCAGCAATAATAATATTTAAGTTTTCAAAAGTTCCAAATTTTTCATACATCGTCATTAAATCTAATAAACATTGGCTAGGATGTTCTCCACTACCATCTCCACCATTTAAGATTGGAATGTTTAAATTTTTCAAATCTTCATAATAAGCATTTTGACTATGACGAATCACTAATAGATTACAACCTAACATTTCTAAAGTTTTACAAGTATCGTATAATGTTTCACCTTTATTCACAGAAGAAGT
>NZ_CAUPZT010000060.1:0-8149 GCF_963515615.1 uncultured Granulicatella sp.
ATCAAGGCGAGTATGATCAAGCATTATCTGTTTTATATGATATTCCTGAAGATAACCCGAATTATCCAAGTGTATTAGTGATTTTATCAGAGTTATATAAAGCCCAAGGCTATTATGATGTAGCAGAAAGAAAACTATTATTGGCAAAAGAATTAGCTCCTGAAGAAGCTATTTTAGATTTTTATCTTGGAACTTTATTGTTTGAGTCTGGTTCTATGGAGAGAAGTGTACAGTATTTAGAAAGATTTTTAAAAAATTCCACTGAAGAAACGGGAGAAGAAAATAGAGCTAGAGAATTATTAGTGGAAGCTTCTTTAGAAATTGGAAATGATGAACCTTTACAAGAACTAGTATCTGATGAAGGATTAGCATCAGCTTCGAATGAATTATTAATGAGTGTTGCAAAACATGATATTCAAGAAGGAAATTATGACCATGCAAAAAAATTATATCAAGAAATCTTATCTCGTGATGAAGAAAACTATGAAGCCTTACTAAGATTAAGCCATATTCAAATGTATAAACATGAGTATTTAAAAGCAATTATGAGCTTAACTAAAATGACAGAAACTTATCCATATGAGAAAGACCCATTCTTTAGTTTAGGGGTGAGTTATTTATCCATTGGGCAAATGGAAAAAGGACAAGAAGCGTTAAAACAAGCTTATGAATTATCTCCTGAATCATTTGAAATTATGCAAGCTTATACAGAAATATTATTATATCAAGAAGAGTTTGAAGAAGTTCAAGATATTTTAGCAAGAGAAATAGAAGAAGGTTTAGAAAATGGGCAAATTTTCTATTTAATGGCAAGAGCCAAAGAAGGTCTGGAAGAATTTGAAGAAGCACTAGAATTTTATCAAAAAGCTAGTGTTGAATTAGAAGATTCAATAGAGTTTATTGTTGATTATGTAAGATTCCTTCGAGAGGAAGGTAGAGTTGCTGAAGCGAAAGAATGGTTAGAGCATGGACAAAATCTAGAACCATTAAATGAGGATTTACAAGAATTACAACAATATTTTGAAGCATAAGGAGTGAAAAAGATGTTTCAACCAAGTTTAGAAGATAAGAAAAATTTTATTTCATGGTTTGTATCGAATCATGCTTTAAAAAGAAGAGAAGCGCTATGGATTTTAAATTATTTATTGAATCATGAATTATTACTAAAACAAATTCATTTTGTGGAAAAAGTAGATTGTACACCAAAAGGAATGTGGTTTTCGACAGATAAGGCGCCTGATGAATCTTTTTATTTTTATAAAGCAGGAACACGTTTTAATAATCCAGAACAAGCATTTCATGATATTCGTTTGAATTGGAAAGAAGAATGCTATATTGAAATGGATTTTGAAGACTCTTACTTAACCATGGTAAAATTTGGTATACTAGAGAAGAATCCTTTTTACGAAGAAGAAAGCTCTTCAGATGAAGAAGTACATCAAGCATTAGCAGAAATTCAAACAGATGTCTTAAAACAAGAAATTTTAACGCAAATTGATCAAGCGTTAGAAACTGGTAATCAAGAGTTATTCATTAAATTGACCGAACAATTAAAAGAACTAGAAAAGTAAGAGAAAGAGAGGCGAATGAATGTCTATTCAAAAAGAACCATTATTTTTAAAAGCACTACCTGTGATGAAACAGTTGGTAGATGCTGGATATGAAGCTTATTTTGTCGGTGGTTCCGTAAGAGATATGCTCCTTCATAAGCCTATTTCAGATGTAGATATTGCTACAAGTGCTACTCCGCATGAAGTGAAAGAGCTTTTTCCTCATACAGTAGATGTGGGAATTGAACATGGGACGGTCATGGTTATTCATCATAAAGAAGGTTATGAAGTGACAACTTTTCGAACAGAAGAAGGCTATGAAGATTTTAGACATCCGGATAAAGTAACCTTTGTTCGCTCGCTAGAAGAAGATTTAAAACGACGTGATTTTACAATTAATGCTTTGGCGATAGGAATTGATGATCAATTAATCGATTTCTTTGATGGGATTGGAGATTTAGAACGTCAATGTATTCGCTGTGTCGGAGATGCAAATGAACGCTTCAATGAAGATGCGTTACGAATGTTTCGTGCAGTGCGTTTTGTAGGTCAATTAGGATTTCAAATTGAAGAAGAAACGAGACATGCTATTTCACTTCTAAAGATGAATTTATCTAAAGTCGCAGTTGAACGAATGAAAGTTGAATTTGAAAAAATGATTCAAAGTTCTTATCGGAAAGAAGCGATGGAATTGTTTGTTGAAACAGGTTTATATCAAGCTTGTCCATTATTCGATGGAAAAGATAACATTCTTTTAAAAATTGCACAATTTTCCTTGAAGGAAATGAGTGTATTACAAGCTTGGATTGTATTGGTAGATGAATTGCATTTGAGTGATAAAGAAGTCACTTACTTATTGAAATCTTGGAAGTCTTCTAATGAGCAAATTCGAGATGTATTAATGGGCTATAGAACGTATTGTGCTCGCAAAGAAGAAGAGTGGAATTTCTTTTTAGCTTATGCTTGTTCCTATGAAGTTGCCTGTGAAGTGGAGCAATTATTGATTGCTCAAGGTAAAAGTGAGTCCGTGAGAGAGTTGGAAGGAACCTATCAATCATTACCGATTCGTTCAATGAATGATATTCAATTAAACGGACATGATATTATTCGTATTCTTCAGTTAGAAAAGAAAGGTCCTATTATTGGACAAGTTTTGAAAATGGTAGAAAAATTAATATTAGAGCAAAGTATTCAAAATGACACAGAAATTTTGGAAGATTTTGTTTTGAATCACTTTGGAAATGGAAAATGAATAATCGTTGAAAATATTTAGTTTCAATGGTAAAATTTGAATGTAAAGAATAAAAAGTGTTTTCACTATTCATAAGAGTGAGGGCATACATAAAAAGGAGAGACTTTTATGAAAAAAGTAATGTCAGGATTACGTTTTGTATTCCGTAACGGAGAAACATGGACGATTAACCGTCGTTTAATTGGAGATTTATGGATCAAACAAGTTACAACATCGTTTGGTCGTATTAATGGAAGTGAATTCCAAGAAATTCATCCATGTGAATCATTACGTATTGAAGTGTTTCCTGAAGCAGACCATGTAATGTCTGAAGACATTAACTTAGGTGGATTAGAGTTGGGAATGTTCGAGCGTGTTAAAAAATATAGCGATATCGAATTGATGGATATTTTATATTTAGATAGCGATCATCCAAAATCAGATGTGATTGTTTCAACTGATCGTGTTTACTTCCCTTATAGTCCAGTGGATGAAGATGGTAATGATAATAAATACCAAAGTTCAGCTATTGGAACGCATGGTCACTTATATATTGTAATTGACCCAGCGAAAACTGTGGAAGATATTTACCCAGAGATTTAATTACGAAGGACTTCTTTGTATAGTAGTATAGGACGCCAGCAGCTTCGCGAAGCGAATCTCATGGCTAACATACTACTATAAGAAGTCCTTCTTCATTTTTTTGTGAGACCGATAGGGTCTCTTTTTTGTTTGTATGTTCATTTCATTCCTTTATTGAAGAAACGTTCGAAAACAGTTGAGAATAAATTGACAATAAAGAAGAAAAACAGGTAAAATAACGATGATTGAAACAAAAAAAGAAGGTGATTAAATGCCGACTTATCAAGTAGGATATGATGAAAACACATGGGAATTTAATGAAGCCATTGGAGCAGCAAAACCAGGTGATGTACTAGAAATTCAAAAAAATTATTTTTTACATTTTTCAACAGATACTGACTATGAAATCAATAAAAATCTTACTTTTTTAGGATTACTAGATGAAGAAGATGGAGAATCTTTCTTTACGAATAAATTTCAAGGAACCATTTCTATAGATTGCGGCGCTTCTGTAGTATTTGAAAATATTTGGTTTACAAATGTTAACAATACTACATTAATGACTATTAATGAAAATTGTTCTGTCACGTTTAAAAATTGTGTCTTTGAATGTACAGAAGAAGATAACGAATATTATTTAATATTTGCAAAAGATAATTCGTTTATTACATTTGAAAATTGTAAAACACATTTTGTTAGCGATAAAAGTAATCAAACTATTTTTCTAAAAAATTGTTCTTTAACGGAGAATGATTGCTTTTTCCAATGGAGAACTTTTTGTGAAGGTTCACAATTGAAATTTACGAATACCATTTGTGAGAACTACTCAGGGAATGCCGTTTCTTTAAAAAAAGATTCACGTTTAGAAGCTAATAATTGCCAATTTTATGGTGGAGATATACTGAAATCTTATCCAGTGATTTGGATAGAAGATTCTTATTTTAGATTGGAAACAGGAACCATTGGTAAAATGAAACGAGGACAAGGGTTATACGCTGGTGATAAGAGTGAAGTGTCACTAACAAATGTAACAGCTCAGGCCTTGGATATTCGAAAAAGTATTTGTCTTTTAGAAGATTGTAAAATTATGGATTTAGTTTTCTTAGGACCATTTACTTACTGTTATGCCCAAACGGTTTTATCTTTCCTTTGTGAGAGTGAATCTAGTATACCATTGAGATTATATAATGGCTCAACAATTTTTGCAGATCAAGTGTTATTTGAAAAAGCTCTTGATGTTAATATTGAAGCAACTGCGTCTTCATTAGTTCATGTTTGTGAATTAATGCATGCTAATGGTAGTTCAAGTGAGTTAACTATTCAAACGGATGAATTTTCAAAAATGTCCGCTGATGTTCGTCATACAACAGCTACTGGAGCAGAGGGAAATGAGAATGCACCTAAAGAATTAGACAGTTATGAAGAATTACAAAGTTTAGTTGGCTTAGAAGCGGTAAAAAAAGAAATCGATACATTAATTGGAATGGTTGATTATAATAAACAACGTGTTTCAAGAGGGGAACCACCTCAACAATTAGTATTACACTCATTATTTATGGGAAATCCAGGTACGGGTAAAACAACCGTTGCACGTTTAATGGGTAAAATTTTATTTGAACGAGGAGCTTTATTTGGAGACACGTTTAAATTTGTGGAAGTTTCTGAATCAGATTTATTATCTGGATATGTGAACCAAACAACGACTCAAACGTTAGCAAAATTAGAAGAAGCACGTGGTGGAGTACTATTCATTGATGAAGCTTATTCCTTAGATAAGAAGAGTACAAATGATACTGGAAAAGAAGCAATCACAACAATTCTTAAATATATGGAAGACCACAAAAATGAAATTATGATTATTTTTGCGGGATATACAAAAGAAATGGAGCAATTTTTACAAATTAATCCAGGATTGACTTCACGTGTTCCAAATCGATTAAATTTTGAAGACTATAGTCCAGAACAAATTGTTCAAATGGGAATTAAGGGGCTACAAAAGAATCGTTATGAAATTGCAGATGTAGAATACTACACACGTAAAGTGATATTAGAATATAATCGTTCATTAGATCGTAGTAATGCTCGTTGGATTCGTAATTTTAACGAAAAGATTATTAAACAATTAATTGCTCGTGTTATTGCTGAGAAAAGTGAAGAGATTTCACTCATTACAAATGCAGATATTGATGCTGTTCTAGAGATTGGTAAGTATCAAGATAATGGTACGAAGAAAGATGCATGGCAAGAATTACATCAATTAATTGGGCTTCATAAAGTAAAAGAGCAAGTTGAAGACTTTATTGCTCAAGCTGAAATGAATCGTAAACGGGAACAAGAAGGATTTACAACTTCTGCTACAACATTACATTCATTATTCTTAGGAAATCCAGGTACAGGTAAAACAACCGTTGCTAGAATAGTTGCGGAATTATTGTACCAAAAAGGCTTAATTGCTACGAATAAATTAATTGAAGTCTCTCGTGGTGATTTAATTGGCGCTTATCAAGGACAAACAGCGATTAAAACAAGAGAACAGTTACAAGCGGCTCTTGGTGGAGTTCTATTTATTGATGAAGCTTATTCTTTAAAACATGGTTCTAGTGATAATTTTGGACAAGAAGCCATTGATGAAATCTTGAAATTTATGGAAGATCATCGTCAAGATATGGTAGTGATTTTTGCTGGCTATCATAAAGAAATGGCAGAGTTTTTAGAATCTAACTCAGGATTGAAGAGTCGTGTTCCTACGACATTTGATTTTGAAGATTATAGTTCGGACGAAATTGCACAAATTGGTGAATTTATCTTACAAGGTCAAGGATATCAATATGATGCAGAAAGTTATAGAGCAGTTGTTAAGGAAGCTTATGCTGCAACTGATGACTATAGTAATGGACGTTGGATTCGTAACTTTAATCAAAAATTATTGGCACATATGTCTCGACGTGTGACAAAAGATGAATCGATTGATTTTAATACGATTACAAGTGAAGATTTAGAAAAAATGAGGGAGGCATAAGATGACAGATTATGTAGCACCACCAAAAAGAAAAAAAGATTCTGATAATGATAATAACGACTATGTAGTACCACCAAAAAAAGATGACTACGTAGCTCCTCCCAAAAGAGATGACTATGTAGCGCCACCTAAGAAGGGGCAATCTACTTCTTCCGATGACTGGAAAAAGAATCCGACTTTTCAAACAAAACCATCTTCTGAATACCAAAAGGATTCAGAGTTAGATCCTCAAATCATTCCTTATTCAGGATATGGTGGATATTTTGATACACCGAAGCAAGATTTTAGTTTTTATTTAACAGGTTATTTAGTGATTTCACTGTTATATTACTTTTCTTCGTTCCAAGAAATGGGATTTTTTGGAAAAATCTTCTGGTTCGGGTATATTCTGCTTTCTAATTATACTTATAGTTGGTATGCTGATTATCGTCGTTTCAAAGGTGGGATTCTAGGATGGTTCTTTACACCTTATGGTGGAATTCGCGCAGGATTTGCTGCTTCTTCGATGATGGATTATAGTACGGGTAAAGTAAAACGTGGATTTTTTGGTGGTTATAAAATGAAAATGAAGAAAGATATTTGGTCTCATTTGTTCTCATTTATGATTCTTACAATTATTATAGAAGCCATCAAATATATGATTACAACTCCGATTGCATTTATCTCGTTATTCTTCCATAAGAGTACAGTACGTAAATATGTAAGAGCTAGCGAAGAGGCTGTTAGAGGATAGAAAGAGACTTTTTATACTGTAGCGAAGGATGCCAGCAGCTTCGCTTTGCAAATCTCATGACTAAATTTTGAGCCTAGGGTCTCGAAATTTCCAGTGATAAAATCTGCGATTGCAGTTTTTATCACCTACGCTACAGCGAAAAGTCATTTCTATTTGTACGTGATTTATAAAAGAATGATAATAACTTTTGAGTACCGACCCCAATTTGGAGTCGGTATTTTTTATTGCAATATCATACTTATTCAAGAGTAAAAAATACTAAATATTTTTTATATTTTCAAGGCAAAATATTTGACAAAATTTTCGGGGGGGGGGGGGTAGAATATAGTTTACTTATTTTATTTTGAGGTGAAAAATGTTAGGCAAGAATAATCAATTTATGAATCAAAAAAAGGCTGGTAGAAAATTTGAAAAATATTCTATCAAAAAATTAAAAGTGGGAGCAGCTAGTGTATTAGTCGGAGCAGGTTTCTTTTTAGGATTCCATGTTGAAGCTAGTGAAGTGAATGAACCAGTAACAAATGAAGTTGTAAGTTCATCAACAAAGGAAAATAAAGAAAAAGTTGTTACGGTTGAAGAAAAATCAATTGAAACAACTCCATTTGCTGAAAATAAACTATCGGAAGAAAAGAATTCAAAACTTGCGGTAGAAAAACTAAGTTCAACAGATGAAGTTAAAAAAATAGAACAACTATCTGTTGAGAGTAAAGCTACGGTTGAAACAAGTCAATTAACTGAAAAAATAACAGCTTTACAAGAACAAGTAAATCGTATTCGTTCAAATGAAAAACAAAAATCTTTTATTGAAAAAGCTGAAAAATTATTAGAAGAAGCAAAAGTTTTACAAGCTTCATCTAAAGCAACACAAGAAGCAGTAGATGCTAAAGCAAAAGAAATTAGTGCTTTAACGTCTATCTTAAAATCAATTAAAGCTGAAGAGATATCTAAAGAAAATAAAAATCAAGATAGCCGTAATGGAAAAAAGATGGAAGAAGGAACTGGTTTCCGTACTGGAGTAACAGAGCAAGCGTTAA
>NZ_CAUPZT010000061.1:0-7740 GCF_963515615.1 uncultured Granulicatella sp.
GTAGCGCATGACTGTTAATCATGATGTCGTAGGTTCGAGTCCTACTTGCGGAGTTCTTTTTTTTTGCCCAAAATTCAGTAACTTGCTGCTTTAGCTCAGTCGGTAGAGCGTCACCTTGGTAAGGTGGAGGTCGCCGGTTCAATCCCGGTAAGTAGCTTACATAAAAATATAAAATTAAGTGAGACTGGTGAATACCAGTCTTTTTTGTTTTTCAGTTATATACTAATAAACATTATTTTGTAAGCTTTTTTGAATGTTTATAGTATGGTATAATCATCGTATGTTTAAAGAGGAGTTGTAGAAAGTTATGAAAAAAACATATTTTATTATTGGAGATGTTCATGGAGAAGATAAAATGCTCGATGAAATGTTGAAAAATTGGGATGAAAGTACTCAACAATTAGTTTTTCTTGGAGATTTAATTGATAGAGGTCCTAATAATAAAAAAAGTGTTTTAACAGCGATGAAATATGTTCAAGAGAAAAATGCTTGGTATGTCATGGGAAATCATGAAGTGATGTTTTTAGCGTGGATTGATAATCCAGAAGAGCGCTTTGATCATTATATGAGAAATAATGGGAATACTACTATAAACCATCTGTTAAATCGTCCTGTAGATACAGAAATTGATTCTTTAAAAGATTGCGAATTAGTAAAAGAGAAATATTCTGAGTTAATTACTTTTTTAAGAGAACGTCCTTTATATATTGATGAAGGAGATGTGTTATTTGTTCATGCTGGAGTAGATTTAAGATTAGATCATTGGTTAGACACTGTTCCAAAAGATTTTTACTGGATACGTGAGCCGTTTCATACAGGAAAAAATACAACAGGTAAGACAATTATTTTTGGACATACTCCATTAAAAGGATTAAATGAAGATGGAGATTATATGAAATTATGGCAACATGATGGAAAAATCGGAATGGACGGTGGAGCCGTTTTTGGTGGAGCTTTACATGGTGTTGTATGGTATGATGGTGAGATTCAAAAAATTTATAGTTTAGAACACAAAGATTTCCATTAATGGAGGTAAAGAATGAAGAAAAAAGCAGTTTTATTATGGTTTGTCTATTTTTCAAATTTGATGATTGTTCCTCGATTTTTTCTAACACAAGCTGAAGATGGTACATTACATGTAGATAGAAAAGTTTATATTTTAGTTCAATTGATTACAGCTATGTATGCAGTGTGGTCTTATCGTGAAGTGATTCAAAGAGGCTTTGAAGATTTAAAGAAACGTAGATTTATTCGAGATATTGCGATTGGCTATGTAGTTCGAGTAGTCCTTACTATGCTTTTGGCTCTTGTTGTTCCATTACAGCAGACAGATAATCAAGCCAATATTGAATCGTTATTAAGTTCTACATCTATTGTATTAATGCTAATCTTAACTTGTGTGGTTGCACCAATTGTGGAAGAATTAGTATTTAGGGAAGCAATTATTGGAGCTTTTAAAGATAAAATGAATCCATGGATTTTAACGGCAATTTCTATTTTCTTCTTTGTTTTACTGCATTCAATTTCCAATAGTGGTGGAATTGACTGGAGTGCGGCGTTGATGTATGTTCCTCTAACAATTCCATTAGTTGGGATATATCGTTATTATAAGGATAATGTTGCTGCTTCTATGTTAATGCATTTTGTCAGTAATAGTGTTGCGATGATATTTTTAATTGCTAGAGGGTTCTTATCATGAAAACAATCCAAGAAAATCAATTTAAATTTATTATTCGTTATGGCTTATTCATAACAGCATTAGCAGAATGGGCTTTTTATCAACCTTTTAATGCTTATCATTTATTGCTTTTTCTAGGAATGATGATTGTAGCTCAATTAGATTATTATTCGCTTCAATATCCTTGGGTAATTTTAGTTCAAGGAACTTTAATTTTAGCATTTTGTTATGTTTCAGCTCACCTTTCGATTAGTTTACTGCTTTTATTATGTTTTGAAATTAGTTTTCGATTTTCATCCATGCATGCAATTATTCTTCAAGTAATGATTAGTCTAGTAGTTATTGTATTGGGGATGAAGCAACAACAATGGTGGGCGATTCCAGTGATGATTTTTGGAAATGTATTATTTTATTATGGTGCACATCTTGTTTTAAAATTAAATGAACAAGAAAACTTATTAAAAGAGCAAGAAAATCAATTGTTTGAACAGAAAAAGGAATTGCAACAAGCCCAATATACAATGGGAACGATGAAGGAATTATATACTTTACAAGAGAGAAATCGTATATCAAGAGAAATTCATGATTCAGTGGGGCATAGTCTTTCAACGATTATTATTCAACTAGGAGCGATTAGTAAATTAAGTGAAGAAAATAATCCTCAAGTTTCTCAAATGAGCACACAATTAAGAGAATTTGCAGTGAAAGGGTTACAAGAAGTGCGTACTGTAGTGCATGATTTAAAACCAGAACAACTAACGAAACAACAACTAAATGTCGCTTTAGAAGAATTTATTTATGAAACGAAACAACATAGTGGAGTAGAGTTTGTCTTTCGACAAAATAAACCAACGATTCAACTTACTAAAGAGCAAGAGTTAACCATTTTTAGAGGAGTGCAAGAAGCAACGACAAATGCGATTCGTCATGGAAAAGCAACTAAAATTACGCTATTAATGATGTATTCTACAAATGAACTCATTGTATCAATTATGGATAACGGAGTAGGATCTTCAGCTATTTCACTAGAAGGTGGATTAAAAGCTTTAGAAGAGCGACTGCATGAACTACAGGGGCAATTAGAAATCAAAAATTCTGAACAAGGATTTACAGTACAAATGAAATTGAAAGGAGAATCCAATGTCTGAAAAAATTAAAGTGATGTTAGTAGATGATGAACAATTAATTCGATCTGGTTTAAAAATTATGCTAGAAACTTATGCAGATATTGAAGTGATTCATCAAGCTGGAAATGGACGAGAAGCATTTGAATGTTGCAAAATCGAAGTTCCAGATGTAGTATTAATGGATATTCGTATGCCAGTAAGTACGGGAATTGAAGGAACTAAACTGATCAAAGAAGCTTATCCAGAAGTGAAAATCGTAATGGTGACAACCTTTCAAGATACGGAATATATAGTAGAAGCGATGCAATATGGGGCTTCAGGTTATTTATTAAAAGATAGTAGTTATGAAGCTATCTATGATGGGATTAAAGTTGCTTTATCTGGAAAAGTAGTGATGGATGCAACAGTTTCTGAAAAATTAGTGATGCAACCAAAAGTACCAGCTTCTTCTATAGAAAAAACGGATATTTCTTCATTCGGCTTAACGGATAGAGAAATTGAATTGATTCGACTTGTATCTCAAGGGTTAAATAATAAAGAAATTTCAGAAGCATTATTTTTATCTGAAGGAACGGTTAAAAATAATATTAGTACAATTTTATCAAAATTAGCTTTGAGAGATCGTACGCAATTAGTAATTTTTGCTTATGATCATCATATTCGCTAATAAAAGTAGTTTAGATAACTTTTCTTCTTAGAGGAAACATGTTATACTGAACTCAATTCAATAGAGAAGCATTTGGGGTGCCGAAAGGCTGAGATCATACCCATTGAACCTGTTCTGGATAATGCCAGCGAAGGAAAATGACGATCAAGTATAGAAGAGGGGTAACTTACAGTTTTTAAACTAGTATTTTATTCCAATCTATGATTATGCGATGAATCCCCTTTTGTTAAAATACGAAAGGGGCTTTTTATATAGTTTTAACGTATTGTTTCTGTCAGCAGGAAACATGTGCTTTCGAATTGAAGTAAAACACCAAAGTGTTGCCATCATTTTGGTGAGTTTTCCCTTTTTCTCCACTATCAGAGTTGTGCCTGATAGTGGAGTTTCTCTTTATAGGCTATCAGTTGATTTTTATATAAGATTCGGTACAATAACAGTATGAATGAAGGAGGTTCCTTATGAATAAAAAAATGATGATTTCATTATTAACAACTTTGACTTTAATAAGCTTCACAGGAGTGGCAGCACAAGAAACATCCAAACAAGGATGGGTAAAAGAAAATGGGTTCTGGTATTTTTATCAAAATCAAAAACCTGTGATGAAACAATGGCAAGGAAACTATTATTTAAAAGCTGATGGAAAAATGGCTGAAAAAGAATGGATTTATGATCCTGATTATCAAGGTTGGTATTATTTAAAATCGGATGGAACGTATGCTTATTCAACTTGGCAAGGAAATTTTTATTTAAATCCAAATGGAAAAATGGCTTTGGCGGAATGGGTTTATGATGAGTCTTATAAAGCTTGGTACTATTTAAAAGGAAATGGTATTTATGCACGTTCTGAATGGCAAAAAGACTATTATTTAAAAGCTGATGGTAAAATGGCTAATTCAGAATGGGTGCAAAGCACTTTTGAAAATGCTTGGTACTATTTAAAGGCAGATGGATCTTATGCTCGTAATGAGTGGGAAGGATCTTATTACCTAAAATCAAATGGTAAAATGGCTAATTCAGAATGGATTTTTGATCAAACTTATCAGGCTTGGTATTATTTAAAAGGAAATGGTGCTTATGCTCATGATGAAGAAATAGATGGATACTATTTAGAATCAAATGGTAAAATGCGTGAATCAGAAGAAGCTCATTTAAGAAGAGAGCTGGATAATAGTGTACAATCTCAAAGAAAACAATATGAGAAAAAAGCATTAGAAAAAGCCATTCAATGGTTAGAGTCCGAAGATTCAATCACTATAAATGATGATTTTGCAAAACGTTTATACCAATATGGTTCAACTGAGCAGGGGAAACATCAAGAAAATATTTCAGCTTTAAATATATTAAGTAAAGAATTATTAAAAGCAAATCAAAAAGAAATAGGTGCTATCTCTAATACATTATTAGCAAAATATAATCTTCGTACAATGCCAGAAGATATGAAACAATCTTTAAGTTTATATGCAGCATCTCTTATTAATTCTGTTCGTCAACAAATGAAATTATCTCCTGTAAAAGTAACAGATACAATGGTTACTATTGCTGAGAAAATTGCGAAAGAATATATTCATGATGGGCGATTTATTGCTGATGGTAAAGGGCATGATGCATATGCTATTAATAAAGTAGTGGAACAATATGGCATATTAACTTCTCAAGATCAATCAAAAGAAAATGGAAAACAATATTTTGAAAATGCGATTAGTACTGATTTCCAAAATAAAGATTATTTTACAATTCGTGCTGAATTAAGAGAAGCTATTTTGATATTTTTATTTAATGGAATGGAATATGACCATGCACAAAGCATTGCTGGTGTAAACTTTGGAAATACTTATCAAAATCAGTATTTTGCTGTTGGATTAGGAGCTTCTGGACACTTTATTCAAGTGGAGGATTCCTATATTGAAAAACAAGGTTCATTACCATTTTCAAAAGTAGAAATTTCTCAAAAAGTTCGCACAGATTATGAACAAAAAGTGATTCAACGTTTGAAAGAACAGTTAGCAAGTTTACAATAATCGATTAAAAGTGGGCAATCATAATTGCCTGCTTTTTTTATCCACAAATTTCGTGAATAGTATCGTAATTTCTTGATTATTCGTACTAAAATATGCTATCCTAACAAACGTACATAAAAAAGAATTACTACGATTTAGAAAAGGAAGGAGTTAGTATGAGTTACGTTTCAGTTGAGAATTTATCATTTTCGTATGATAATGAGCCCGTTTTAGAAAACATTAGTTTCACTGTTGAACCGGGAGAGTTTGTCATATTAACAGGTGAAAATGGTGCAGCAAAATCCACTTTATTAAAAAATATTTTAGGATTATTAACTCCAAAACAAGGAAAAGCAACAATCGCAACCGTTAATACACAAGGAGAAACATTATCCATTGGATATGCCCCACAACAAATTTCTTCTTTTAATGTGGGATTTCCTTCAACCGTTTATGAATTAGTTGCTTCAGGTCGTTACCAACAAGGTCGTTGGTTCCAACGATTAGATAAAGAAGATCATGAACATATTGAAAGAGCCTTAAAATCTGTTGGAATGTGGGATGAACGCCATAAACGTATTGGCGAATTGTCGGGTGGTCAAAAACAAAGAATCTGTTTAGCGCGTATTTTTGCAACAGATCCAGACTTATTTGTGTTAGATGAACCAACAGCAGGAATGGACAAAACAAGTAGAGAGCGTTTCTACCAACTCTTACATCACAGTTGTGCACATCATGGAAAAGCAATTTTAATGGTGACGCATGAGGAAGAAGATTTGGAACAATATGTGGATAAACATATTCATTTGATGAGAAAGGAGGATTCTCCATGGAGATGTTTTTCTATGGTTTCATGCAAAGAGCATTCATCACAGGATTAGCAATGGCGATGATTACACCAATTTTGGGCTTATTTTTAATTTTAAGAAGACAGTCATTATTGGCAGATACCTTATCGCATGTTTCCTTAGTGGGTGTTTCTCTAGGCTTATTATTAGGCTATAATCCTACCTTTATGACATTAGTAGTGGTAGTTTTAGCAGCTATTGTGTTAGAAGTAATTGGAAAATATTTTAAAGGTTATTCAGAAGTGACCGTTGCGATATTAATGTCTGGCGGGATGGCGATTGCCTTAATTTTAATGAATTTCCAAAAAGGTCGTTCAACGATTAGTGTAGATCAATTTTTATTTGGTTCCATTGTGACGATTACACAACAGCAAATGGGATTGATGATTGCTTTAGCGATTATTGTAGTCGTGTTATATTTGATTTTTAGACGACCATTATATGTTTTATCATTTGATGAAGATACTGCTTATACGGCAGGATTACCTGTTCGTTTGATGACACAAGTTTTCACGATTATTACGGGTGTAGTCATTTCAGTGATGATGCCAATTGCTGGAGCTTTATTGGTTTCAGCGGTAATTGTGTTACCAGCTTCGATTGCGATTCGTTTGACGAGAAGTTTTACAGGAGTGATTGTGTCAGGTGTGCTAATTAGTATTTTTGGTATTTTTACTGGGTTAAGTATGTCTTATGAATTTGATACACCACCAGGTGCTACGATTACTTGTGTATTCTTAATAATTTTAGTCATTAGTTTATTTGGAACAATGATTAAAAATCAATTCAAGAAATAAAGTTGAAGTCTCGAAAAGTTTGTCTAGCAGATTTTTCGAGATTTTTTATATTTTATGGAATGTTGACAGGTAGAGGAAAAGCAGAGTATAGTGACTGTACTAAGTAATTGGAGGATTAAAATGTTAGGTCAAATCTTTTCAAGTATGGCAACAATTGTCATCATGATTAGTTTAGGATATGTATTACAAATAAAGGGCTGGTTTGATGAAAATTTTTCAGCAAGTATTTCTTCCCTTATTATTAAAATTGCGTTACCCGCTTCGATTATGATTTCTGTTTTAAGATTTATCTCAAAGGAAAAAATGATTGAATTTGTTGGAAGTTTAGGAATTCCACTATTGAGTGTTATTATTGGATATTTTCTTGCTTGGCTAATCGTTCAAATGTTTGGTATTCCTAATGAACGTAAGGCGACGGTAATGAATACGATTGTCAATGCGAATACGATTTTTATGGGAATGCCTTTGAATTTATCTTTATTTGGTGAAGAGGCTATGCCTTATTTTTTAGTATATTATGTAGTGAATACTTTATCGACGTTTACAGTGGGGACGTATTTATTTGCTTATTATAATCAGCAACATGATGGAAAAGGAATTCAATGGAGTCGGATTTTCTCACCACC
>NZ_CAUPZT010000062.1:0-7738 GCF_963515615.1 uncultured Granulicatella sp.
CAGAAGGAAAACTATATTCAGAAGGAGAGTAAAGTGGCTAAGCAAGAACAAAAGAAAAAACGAAAATCTACGAAAAAGAATATGGATTCTGCAATATCTATTGAAATTGTAATGGCAATTTTGATTCTCATTCAATTTTTAGCCATTTTCAAATTAGGATTTTTAGGAAGATTCTTTGCAAATAGTATTCGTTTTTTTGTAGGAGATTTATTGATATATGCGGGGATTGTTGGAATAATCGCTTCAATAGGAGTATTATTCCGTGGTAGAATTCATTCCATTCCTAAAAAATGGATTGGTGTTGTAACGTGTCTTTTGATTGCGATTTTTCTATGGGTTGAAGTAGCAAGTTTTAGTAATCATGTCCAAGCTGGAGGGCAATTATTTAAAGAAATGATGGCTCGTTATGCGATTGATTTTAAAGCAAATACGAACGAACAAAATTTAGGTTCCGGAATGATTGGAGCATTGTTTTATACGGTGACGTATTTCTTAGTTTCTCAATGGGGAACTTATTTGACGATTTTCGTACTATTTATGATTGCTATATTCGTAGCATTTGAAATTCACTTAAGAGATGTCTTCGAAGTTTTAAGAAATTGGACTGCTCAAATTCAACACCAACTAGAAGAGAATAAAGTTGAAAAAGAATCTCGTGTACGGGAAACTAAACCAGAAGTGATTGAAACAAAACCAAAAGAAGTCAAAGAAAAGAAACCTTCTTTAATCGATAAGATGAAAAACTTTGTTTTTGATGAAGAGGAAGAAGAGGATGAGGATGAGTTTGAAGAACTTTATCCTGAAGTAACACCTCCTCCTGTTACAAAACCAATTGTTGAAGAGGAGTTTATTCAACCGAAACGAGAAGAACCAACTTCTTTCAAACATTCTATCGAACCTACAGAAGTAGAGGAAGATACAGAGGATTTAGAAGACTTTGTCATTAATGGAGGAACTGATGATTCAGATTATCAATTGCCACCATTAACATTATTAAATCCAATTCCACCATCTGATCAATCAGATGAGAAGATGATTGTTGAGAAGAATCTTAAAATTTTAGAGCGAACATTTGAAAGTTTTGGAGTAGAAGCAAAAGTGATGCCAAATCCATTAGTAGGGCCTGCTGTAACTAAATTTGAAATTAAGCCTGCTATTGGAGTGAAGGTTAGTAAAATTGTGAATTTAAGTGATGATATTGCTTTAGCTCTTGCTGCAAAAGATATTCGTATTGAAGCGCCTATTCCTGGAAAACCTTATGTAGGAATTGAAGTTCCAAATAGTAAAACAAGTTTTGTGGCTTTCAGTGATGTGATTCAAGCAGCTCTTCAATCACCAAAACCATTGGATGTCCCATTAGGAAGAGATATTTCTGGAAATGTTCGATTATGTGATATTTCTAAAATGCCTCACTTATTAATTGCTGGTTCAACTGGTAGTGGTAAGTCCGTGTGTATTAATGGCATTATTACAAGTATTTTGATGAAGACAAAACCGCATGAAGTTAAATTAATGATGATTGACCCTAAAATGGTAGAGTTAAATGGTTATAATGGGATTCCTCATTTATTAACGCCTGTTGTCACAAATCCAAGAAAAGCAGCGCAAGCTTTGAAAAAAGTTGTGACTGAAATGGAAAAACGGTATGAAATGTTTGCCGCAATGGGAATGAAAAATATCGATGGCTATAACGCTCATGTCGCTTCTTATAATGCGGAAACGGGAGAAGAGAATCCATTACTTCCATATATTGTAGTCATTGTAGATGAGTTAGCAGACTTAATGATGGTTGCAAGTAATGAAGTCGAAGATGCAATTATTCGTTTAGCGCAAATGGCTCGTGCAGCGGGGATTCATATGATTTTAGCAACGCAACGTCCATCAGTTGATGTTATTACGGGAATTATTAAAGCAAATGTTCCTTCAAGAATTGCTTTTGCAGTATCCAGTGGTACAGATTCTCGTACGATTATTGATTCAAGTGGTGCTGAAAAATTACTTGGTCGAGGAGATATGTTATACATTCCAATGGGTGAGAATAAGCCGATTCGTGTACAGGGAGCTTATTTAACCGATGAAGAAGTAGAAAGAATTGTCGACTTTGTAAAAACACAACAAGAAGTGGAATACGATGAGACAATGATGCTTTCTGAAACATCAGAGGGTAGTTCAGATGATCCGGAAGATGATTTATTTTATGAAGTATTAGAAATGATCCGAGAATTAGAAACGATTAGTACTTCTTATATTCAACGCCGATTTAAAATTGGATTCAATCGTGCCGCTCGTTTAATTGAAGAGTTAGAAGCAAGAGGGTATGTAGGACCTTCAGAAGGAAGTAAGCCAAGAAAAGTAAACGTGGATGCTTTTACTTCTGATAATGAACCGCAAGACCCACCAATTGCATAATCAGTAAATGCTAGGATAAGTGTTGACAAAATGTTAGAATAAAACCTAACGATAAAGCTTCACTAACCTAGCATTTTTTGAAATCAGTCTTTAGATGGATAGTCAGAAACGAAGGAATATGATACTTTTATAGTGAGAAGTTTTCTAAAGAAAGAAGGATATAAATGAAAAATAATCGATTCATCTCCATTCTATTTATCATAGCAGTTGGGATGTGTTTAACAGGATTTCAGCTGTTTACAAATGCCCATTTATTATATTTATTTGTGTTAGGAATTATTTTTGTTGGAATTGCTGTTCAATTAAAAAATCGTTTTATTCGTACAAATGGACTTTTCTTTGGAATATTAATGATTCTTTTAGCTGTATTTTCTACATGGGGAATTTGGCTAGCTGGAAGTATTTTGATCGTTTACGGTCTTTCATATGGAAGAAAATTAATCAAAAAATATTTTTCAGATGGCAGTGAATGGATTTGGAAGAAAAAAAGATATGTTTCTGTTAAGTTAGAAGAACCTTCTGAGCGATTTGATACGCAAAGACAGGAATGGATCGGAGTCCAAAAAATTGGAAAAGATACATTTGAATGGGATGATATTAATATTAGCCAATTTATGGGAGATACGATTATTGATTTAGGAAATACCGTTCTTCCCAATGAACAAAATACCATTATGATTCGAAAAGGAATGGGGCGTATTCGTGTTATTGTTCCAATTGGAATTGGGGTAAAACTTTGTCATAATGCATTTATTGGCGAGTTAAAGTTTGAAGGAGAACAGTTAAAATTAAAAAATGAGACAGTTACAATGTATTCAGAACGTTTTGAATCAAGTAATAAGAAAATTATCATTATCTCATCAGTCCTTATAGGAGAAATTGAGGTGATTGAAGCATGAAGAAGTGGTTTTTACGTGTCTGTTTTGTCGTGTTTTTATTTGTCTCTAGCATCTTTTTAATAGGAGTGAATGTTCTACATTCATTATTTGATATTGAATTATTAGAAAAATTATCTTCGAATCAATTAATTGTATTATTTTTAGTAGTGACGGTAATCGTCTTTATTATAACTTTTATGGCAGCAAGTATTGTATTTTTCTTACAAAGATTAACGGATTCTGTTATTTATAATCAATTAGAAGCGATTAGAAATCAGCAATTTTCAAATGTTAAAAAGTCGGTGGATGACATTTGGTATCGTCCTTTATTAATGATACGATTGGATACATTTTTCCAAGAAACTGCTAAAATTGCAGAAATGCAAGAGCAATTTGTTCAGAATCTTCAACAAATTTCTTCTAGACCGGAATATATTGGTGAAGAAACAAAGGAAGAAATTATTGAATTGGAAAGACATCGTATTGCTCGAGAGTTACATGATTCAGTAAGTCAACAATTGTTTGCTGCGATGATGATGTTATCAGCTATGAATGAACAAAAAGATCAACTATCTCCAGCAATCCAACAACAATTAGCTTTAGTAGAGAAAGTAATTAATGACTCTCAATCAGAAATGAGAGCGTTACTCTTACATTTACGTCCAATTTCACTCGAAAATAAAACATTAGTTCAAGGGATTGAAAGTTTATTAAGAGAATTAACGACAAAAGTGCAATTATCGCTTCATTGGGAACTAGATGAAGTGACCCTTCCAAGTACATTTGAAGATCACCTGTTTAGAATTGTACAAGAATTGGTGTCGAATACATTACGACATGCAAAAGCCAAACAATTAGAAGTATTTTTAAAACAAATGGATGATTATATTATTTTAAAACTAGTAGATGATGGGATTGGATTTGATACAAGTGTTTCCAAATCTGGAAGTTATGGTTTGAAAAATATTGAAGAACGTGTTGCAGGAATGGGAGGACAATGCAAAATTATTAGTATTGTAAACCAAGGAACCATTATAGAAATAAAAATTCCTCAAAAGTAGGAGAAGGAGTAGTTGAATGATTAAAGTTTTATTAGTAGATGACCATGAAATGGTTCGCTTAGGGGTATCAGCTTATTTATCTGTTCAAGAAGATATTGAAGTGATTGCTCAAGCGGAAAATGGGAAAATTGGTGTTGAAAAAGCATTGGAATTAAAACCGGATATTATTTTAATGGACTTAGTGATGCCTGTCATGGATGGAATTGAAGCAACAAAAGAAATTTTATCGAAATGGAAAGAAGCTAAAATTATTATTGTGACAAGTTTTATTGATGATGAAAAAGTTTATCCAGCTATTAGTGCTGGAGCAAAAAGTTATTTACTAAAAACTTCGTCTGCTTCTGAAATTGCTCAAGCGATTCGTGATACTTATCGTGGAGAAGGGGTATTCGAAAAAGAAGTGAGTGAGAAGTTAGAGCATCGTCATGAAGTGGAAGAAGAGTTTCGTTTGTATGAAGAATTAACGAGTCGTGAAAAAGAAGTGCTTTTATTGATTGCTCAAGGGAAATCGAACCAGGAAATTGCGGACGAGTGTTTTATTACGTTAAAAACGGTGAAAACGCATGTTTCGAATATTTTATCGAAGTTGCAAGTAGAAGATCGTACACAAGCGACGATATATGCATTTAAGCATCATTTGATACAACCTTGATTTTTAAATGACTTTTCTGGAATAGTAGTAATGGACGGCAGCAGCTTCGCAGAGCGAATCTCATGCCTAAACTACTATGAAAAGTCTTTGTGGTTTTACATTAGAGAACGTTAAAGAGAATGAGTGACTGTTTCAGCAATAAAATGCTAAACAGTCATTTTATTTTTTATTTTACAATGCTTGAAAAATATTGTACGCTTAGGATTAGAAAAACTTTTCATGAAAGTAGGATATTATGATACGGAATAGTAAAAAATCAATTGGATTAAGCGATAAAATCCGTATGCAAAGAGATTCAAAAGAAATATTATTAGAAGGTTCTTCCTGGCTAACGATTGGTAGTATGGTTTCCAGATTACTAGGAGCATTATACATTATTCCTTGGGGAGCGATGTTTGCCACTCAACGAGATGATGCCAACTTCTTATATTTCATTGCATACAATATTTATGCATTAGTATTACAAATTTCAACGGCTGGGATTCCAGTAGCTATTTCAAAAATTGTGGCGGATAATCAATCAAGAAAAGATTACGAGACAAGTTGGAATATTTTTAAAGGCGGAATGTTATTTATGACCGCAACAGGAATTGTCAGTGCGATTGTCATGTTTGTAACAGCTCCTTATTTTGCAAAAGGAGGTTCTGCTCAAGAAATTCAAGATAGTATTATGGTCATTCGTTCGCTAGTTCCAGCAGTTGTGATTATTCCTCCATTAAGTTTATTAAGAGGGTATTATCAAGGGTATAGTGATATGGCACCTTCTGCTAAATCTCAATTATGGGAGCAAATCGTGCGTATTATTTATATGTTACTCTTAACGTTCTTTGTTATGAAGTTATTTGGTGGCAGTTATGCAGTGGCAGTAGCGCATTCAACGTTTGCTGCATTTGTTGGGGCAGTTGTTGCATTTGTCTATTTAGGCTATAAAATGTGGAAAGATATGCCTGGAATGAAGCGATTAATGAGTGAAGGGCGTCCTGCTCGTAATATGAGTTTTGGTCGTATTGTGTTTGAAGTGATTCGTGAAGCTTTACCATTTGTGATTGTGACTTCAAGTATTCAATTAATTAGTATTTTGGATCAAGAAACTTTCCAACCACTAGCGATAACATTTACTCATTTGAATTTTGAACAAAGTAAAGAATTATTAACAATTTTTGGATTTAATGCCAATAAAATTATTATGATTATTTTGTCTCTTGCCATTAGTATTTCAACAGCGGCATTACCATTATTAGCTTCTCATTATTCCGTGAAAAATCATGTAGAAGTGAAAAATGTGATTGAGGAAAATATTGGTTTATATTCCTTTATTATGATTCCCGCTTCTATTGGAATGGCAGTTGTAGCAGAACCAATTTACAATGTGTTTTATTCACCAAGTAAAGATGGAACGTATTTATTAATGATTTCCTGTGTGTTATGTATTTTTATGGGTGCCTTTACAGTCTTTACATCGATTCAACAATCGATGGAGCAACATATGATTGCGATTAAAGCATTAGTGATTGCGTTAGTAATAAAAATATTATGGCAACCGATGATGATTTACTTCTTTGAAGGTGCAGGACCATTATGGGCGACAAGTCTTGGATTTATTTTAGCAACCGTTTATATGGGGTATCACTTATATTATCAAACCTTATTTAATCTTAAAAAAGTGGGGATTCAATTAGTAAAAGTAATAGGGATTTCATTCATTATGATGATTGTTAGTTCCTTAACTCTAGTAGGGTTAAAACAAATCATTAATATTGATGGAAAATTAATGGCGATGATTGCTGTAGCGATTGTTGGTTTTGTTGGAGCGATTGTTTATGGATTGATGAGCTTATATACAAGATTAGCAGACGAATTATTAGGGCAAAGAATGGTTGCGATTCGTAGAAAACTAAAAATGAAGGAGTAGGTTCAGTGAGACTAGATAAGTTTTTAGCCGATTCTGGAATAGCAACACGTTCTCAAGTTAAATTAATTTTAAAACAAAAGCGTGTTCGTAAAAATCAAGAAATTGTAACGAATGGCAAGGTACAAATCGATGAAAAATTAGACGAAATTTACCTAGATGATGAAAGAGTCTATTATGAAAAATATTTGTACTATGTAATGAACAAGCCAAAAGGCGTTATTTCAGCAACAGAGGATACGAAACACGCAACTGTTTTGGACTTGATTGGTGAATTAGCACAGAAACGTGGAGTCTTTCCGGTAGGAAGACTCGATATTGATACGCATGGATTTCTATTATTAACCAATAACGGAGCTTTGAGTCATGCAATGTTATCCCCAAAAAAACATGTGGAAAAAACTTATGTTGCTAAAATTGAGGGAATCATGACTCAGGAGGATCAAGTTTCTTTTGAAAAGGGAATTACATTAGATGATGGTTATGAATGTATGCCGGCTCATTTAGAGATTCTTTCTATTGATGAGGGTCATCAAACTTCAGTCGTTCAAATTAAGATAAAAGAAGGTAAATTTCATCAAGTGAAACGTATGGTGAAAGCTTGCGGAAAAACGGTCGTAGATCTACAACGAATCAGTATGGGACCATTACACTTAGATGAATCCTTAACACTTGGAGAGTTTCGTAGTTTAAAGGATTCCGAATTAGAAGTCTTAAAAATTTTTAATGTAGAATTGTAGTCAATAGAGGAGTAAGAAATGAATGTTCTTATTCTCTAAGAAACACAAACATTTGTGACACGAACCAGTGTCAATACAACTTGTGGGAC
>NZ_CAUPZT010000063.1:0-6850 GCF_963515615.1 uncultured Granulicatella sp.
TTTGCGAAGGTTGTCCAGTCTATGTGGCGGGCGGTGCACCAGTGGGCGGTGGTGTTTGGGAGAATGATGTCTGTTTGGCGTAATGCTTCTGTGTTTGAAACGCCTAATAGTGTGTAAATATTTTTTAATTGATTCTTCCAATCATTAACGGTTTGAATGGCTGTTGGTAAGGAATCTTGTGGGCGAATTAAGTGTAAAAATTCTCCAGACATTCCTACAGCGCTTGCTCCTAGAGCAAGACATTTTACGATATCTAATGGTGAATGAATGCCTCCAGAAGCAATTAGTTCACAAGATAAATCATAGCCTTCTACTAAGGACTGCACTGTTGTTTGTCCCCAGTCTTCTAATTCATCATATAAATGATCTTCTCTTCGAGCATTTTCGATGGCTGCAAAATTTGTGCCTCCACGGCCACTAATATCAATCGTTTGAACTCCGATATTGATCAGTTCTTGCATGGCTTCTCTACTAAATCCAAATCCTACTTCTTTAACAATAACAGGAACGTCTACATGAGAGACGATTTCCTCAATATTTTTTAACCAATGATGGAAAGAGCGATCTCCTTCAGGCATGACTAATTCTTGTAAAGTATTCACATGAATTTGAATCCCATTTGCTTCAATGAGGTCAATCGCTTTTTTAGCAGATTCAACGGTATAATGTGCTCCTAAATTCGCCAAAACAATTCCGTTAGGATTCTCTTTTCGAATAATGGTGAAGCTTTCTGCAGTAGAAGGATCTTTCATCGCAACACTCATCGATCCAGTTGCCATCGCAATTCCTGTTTCATGCGCCAATTGTGCTAGGCGTTGATTAATAAGAGTTGTTCGAGGACTTCCACCAGTAATCGCATTAATGAAAAATGGAGTTTCTAAAGTGAATCCTGCCATTTTTGTTTGAAGAGAAACTTCATCTACAGCCATTTCAGATAGAGGGTGATGGACAAAACGAGTTTGTCGTAATTCTAAATTCGACTGTGATTGATATTGTTGAGTCGCATGCCCCACATGTTCATCTTTTCTTTTCATTTGTTGTGTATAGGCTTGTGTCATGAGAGATCCTTTCTAATAGCGCTTTTTGAAGGGGCTATTTCTAAGTTTAGTGGAAGAATACCAGCTTTTTCCCAGTGGGTTGTGATGGTGTCTTCTTGTTGTGGTTTTGTAATAAAGCAAATCCCACAATCTCCTCCGCCAGCTCCAGAAGTTTTGGCACTTGCTTTTTCTTGAAGCGCAATTTGGCAAAGTTTTGTTAAGGATGGAGTTTCGAGTACAATATTCATCTCTTTAGCAAAGTCTAATAAGAGAGCTCGATTATCCGTAATTCCTTGTAGAAATGCTTCTGTATCTTCTTCTGTTAAAGCAGTCGTTATCTGATTTAAAATCGCTGTATTTTGTTTTAAAAATTGTTGGTAATATGCATCCTTTTCTGCTTGTGTTCTTGTTTGAGTAACGGATGATACGAATGAAGAAGTGTCGGCCTTTTCCTTTGTCCATCCAACAAGCATTTTTAGCGCTGTTGGTAAAGATACTGGCTGAATGACTAAGCCTGCCCATTCTTTATTGACAACTTCTGAAATAGAATACCGTTGTAATTGTTCTTGAATCCATGTTGCATCGATTCGTTGATATAAAATGATACCTCCAAAGGCACTAGAAGCAATATCTCCTAAGGAACCATTACTACCAAGCAGAGTATTGGTAATGGCTGCTAATTTATAAACGAGTAGAGGTTCAACAGGAATATGATGCCATTGTAAAATAGCGTCAATGGTTGCAACAACGACAGCTCCACTAGAGCCAAGACCGAATTTGATATTCGAGTGAACATCATCTAATTGGCTTGTGACTTTCAAATGATAGAGCTCTTCATTCCAATAGTTTCGTTGTTTCGCATAAGTTTCGGCAACTTCAATCGCAGTAGTTATTAATGTATATGGATGATTTTCTTCGATTATTTGTAAAAGTTCTTGTTCCCTTTTCCAATGAAGCGTCAAATCCGGTTGTTGAGTGGAGTAAATTGTTCCAACTTCTTCAAGGGAAGGAGTCAAATCAACCGTTAAATAGCGATTGACCGCTGCAATGATTGCCGGTTGTCCTGGAGTGACGACTGCATATTCACCAGCAATAAATAATTTTCCAGGAACTGTAGCTTGTATATTCATAGTTAAATTCCTTTATGGTTAAAATGTTGAATGCTTTCTTGCCATTCTTCTTCTGTTAGAGTTCTCATTGCTTCTCCTGGAAGAGAGGAAATGAGTTTTTCAGAAGCAAAATATTGTTTGAAATGGTCACGGACTTTATCTAAATCACTCGCTTTGCAAAGAACTTTTACATTCGGCCCAGCATCCATTGTGTAATAAGCAGGAATTCCTAATACTTCACGTAAGTAAACGACTTGTTGCTGAGCAATCAGGCTATCTGGTTCAAAATAACAAAATGGAGGTTGACTGGCAAGCATTGTCGCATGCATTTTCATTCCGTTAAATTCGGCAATTTCTCCCATTCGAGTAAAGTTTTTCTCTTGGATGGCTGTTTTAATCTCTTCTAAATCAGTTTTTGCACTTTCTACCCATGCAGGATAGAAAGGAGAAGTGGCAACTGTTTGTTCCATTCCAACACGGCTGGAGATTTTTTTAGCAGCTCCATTAACAACGACGATGAGCATTCCAATATCCCAAGAAGCATCGTCAATAGGAATCGCCATACTATCTTCTGAATTCGTTCCTTGATTCCATTCAACAAAGCCACCAAATAAACTTCTCGTAGAGCTTCCACTTCCACGACGAGCATATGTTGATAATTCACTTCTTGATAAATCCCATCCCATTGCTTGATGCATCGCTCCTGCTAAAGCTGCAAAAGCTGAAGCAGAACTTGCTAAACCAGCTGCAGTAGGAACAAAGTTATAACTCTCAATACGAGCAAATCGTGTTTCCTTAGCAGGAATACGGAATAAATCTAAAAACTTTGAAATTTTTTGTGTTTCAGCTTCTTGTTGCAAAACATTATTTAAATAAAATTCATCTTTTTCTAAAGTTTCATCTAAAGTAATTTTTGTATCGGTATAAAAAGCATCTAATGTGAGGGATAAGCTACTATTCATTGGAAGAAATAATGCTTTATCTTTTTTTCCCCAATATTTAATAAGTGCAATATTTGTATGTGCACGTGCAATTCCTGTTGTTTTCATATAAGCTCCTTTTTATTCGTTGGAAAATGAATGTATCCATGTTTGTACAGCTCCTGCTTGTTGTAAAGCTTCAGCAATTTTTTGTGCTTCTTCAATATTTGCTGCAAGAGCAATCATACAGCCACCTAGTCCGCCACCTGTCATTTTGGCACCAATCGCTCCATTTTCAAGAGCCGTTTGAACAAGATGGTCTAATGTTTCGTTTGATACTTCTAATTGTTGAAGAAGTGTATGGTTTTGAGTCAGAAGACTTCCTAATGTATCAACGTCTCCTTTTGATAAACAAGTTTTAGCAGTGTGTACTAGTTCTCCAATTTCTTCAATGATTTTTTGAGTAGCAATGGGTTCTTGTTGGATTTTTTTTTGTACAGCTTGAACGGCTTTTAGTGTTTGCCCTGTAATGCCTGTATCTGCTACGACTAAACTTCCTTCTAGTTGAATAGACAGAGGTTGTAAAGCTTCTCCTTTTATAAAAAATACGGCTTCTTTTCCACTAGTCGTTGCGGTATCAATACCACTTGGATTTCCATGAGCGATTTTTTCAGAAGCTTGTACAATTTCGAATAATAATGGTTCGCTTAAAGGAACATTGTAATAATCAAACAATCCTCTCACTATCGCTACTGAAACAGCTGCGCTTGATCCCATGCCACGTTCTGCAGGAATCGAAGAAGTAATCGTAATCTCAATAGAAGGTGCTTGTACGAAGGATGCCTCTCCTTTTTCTACTTTCCCATTATTCCAATACGAACGAGTAGTAGGCGTAATTCCTAATTCAGGACGAAGTTGTTCAATTTGATTCAATGCTTCATG
The DNA here is from genome assembly GCF_963515615.1 of uncultured Granulicatella sp. Taxonomy (GTDB): domain Bacteria; phylum Bacillota; class Bacilli; order Lactobacillales; family Aerococcaceae; genus Granulicatella. Next base: position 4,009 of record NZ_CAUPZT010000063.1, read on the forward strand.
GATTGTAAATTTTAAACTTTTTAATACTTCCGGCATTTCATAAGCTAATCCACTATAAAAGTCGCAATGAATGCTTAGCGGATGAGAACTTGGTTGAATATCTGCTTGAACCGACACACCGGAAAAAGGAATGGCAATCGCAGGTTGATGATGGACGACTGCATGTTCCCCCATTAAAATGACTTTTCCAGTAGACTGTCCCATACCGGAAGCTGTTGTATATTCCATGATAAAACTCCTTCATAATTTCTCTTATTTATCATACTAAAAACCATTAGAGGTGTAAACGAACAAGCGAGGATTTAAAGGAAATTTAAAGACACAATCGTTAGTCATCCTAAAAAAACTATGGTAAAATACGCAAGAAAAGCAATTCAATAAAAGGAGAGAATCGTTGTGACAGACACATCGACGTATTATCATATTAGCCGAGATGAATGGAAACAATATCAAAACGCCCATCACTTGGCACTAACATTACACGAATTAGAACATTTAACATCATTGAATGATAGAATTTCATTAATTGACGTACAAGAAGTATATGTACCCTTATTAGATTACTTTGACATTTATTATCAAAAACATGGACAAATTCATGAACAAGAACAATATTTCTTAAAACAACCGAAGAAGAAAGTTCCATTTATTATTGGAGTTTCAGGAAGTGTGGCAGTTGGGAAAAGTACAACGGCACGTTTAATGCAAACAATGCTCCAACAAAAATATTCAGAATTAACCGTTGAATTGATGACAACGGATGGATTTTTATGGCCAACAAAGGATTTAGTGGAAAAAGGAATTTTACATCGCAAAGGATTCCCAGAAAGTTATGATATGGAATCATTAGTGAATTTCTTACTGGATATCAAAACAGGAGAAGAAGCTGTTGAAGCACCTGTTTATTCTCATGAAATTTACGACATTATTCCAAATGAAAAACAAGTCATTTATCCACCCGATATTTTAATTGTGGAAGGAATTAATGTATTACAATTGCCACCAAATCGAGAAATTTATGTCAGTGATTTCTTTGACTGGTCGATTTATGTAGATGCGGAAGAAAATCTGATTGAAAAATGGTACTTAGAACGTTTTGAATTATTAATGGAACGAGCAAAAACTCAACCCGATAATTTTTATTACCAGTTTGCGATTGGAGACCGAGAAGAAGCGATTGCTATGGCAAAAGATGTATGGAAAAAAACGAATTTGAAAAACCTAAAGGAATACATCTTACCAACAAAAGGACGTGCAGACTTTATTTTGCATAAAACATACGGGCATCATATTGACTATGTCCAAGTGAAAAAATACTAAAAAATGTAAGAAGAACTCGCAGGATAGACGTCTTTGCGGGTTCTTTTTTGGAATAGAAGGATAATACATGAAAAATGAGAAAGTTTAATAAAAACCCGAACGAATTTTATAAATATTTAAGGTAATTTTCGTGATTTTCTGCTACAATATAGATAATAAGACTAAGGAGGCTTTTTATGTCAACAAGAACCACTTCGTTAGAAAAAATTATTGTATTAGATTTTGGAAGTCAGTATAATCAGCTGATTACACGTCGTATTCGTGAGTTTGGAGTATTCAGTGAGTTACTTCATAATGATATTACTGCGAAAGAAATCAAAAAGCATGGAAATGTAAAAGGGATTATTTTCTCTGGAGGACCGCATAGTGTTTACGAATCGGGTGCTTTTACAGTAGATCCTGAAATTTTTGAATTAGGAATTCCAGTATTAGGAATCTGTTATGGAATGCAGTTGACAACTCATTTATTTGGAGGAACTGTTGAATCTTCACCAACAAGAGAATATGGCCCTGCTAAAGTAGAAGTCTTTAATACAGATTCAGGAATTTTCCAAGGATTATCTACTTCAGAAGAAGTCTTAATGAGCCATGGTGACAGAATTACAGCTATCCCTGAAGGTTTCACTGTAACAGCTTCAAATGATCATACTCCATTTGCAGCGTTTGAAAATCCAGAACGAAATATTTATGGAGTACAATTCCATCCAGAAGTACGTCACAGTATTCATGGGAATGATATGTTGAAAAACTTCGTGTTCAATATTTGTGGTGCAACAGGTGATTGGACGATGGCAAACTTCATCGAGATGGAAATTGAAAAAATTCGCGAAAAAGTTGGCAATAAAAAAGTATTATTAGGTTTATCAGGCGGAGTTGACTCAAGCGTTGTAGGTGTTCTATTACAAAAAGCAATCGGCGACCAATTAACATGTATTTTTGTAGACCACGGTTTACTTAGAAAAGATGAAGGCGACCAAGTGATGGAAAGCTTATCTGGAAAATTTGGATTAAATATTATCCGAGTGAATGCCCAAGAACGTTTCTTATCAAAATTAAAAGGTGTAAGTGATCCAGAACAAAAACGTAAAATTATTGGAAATGAATTTGTTTATGTATTCGATGATGAAGCCGCAAAACTAACGGATGTGGATTTCTTAGCACAAGGAACTTTATATACAGATATTATCGAATCAGGAACAAAAACAGCTCAAACCATTAAGTCTCACCACAATGTAGGAGGACTACCAGAGGATATGCAATTTGAATTAATTGAACCTCTAAATACATTATTCAAAGACGAAGTTCGTGCCTTAGGAACAGCATTAGGCATGCCAGATTCAATCGTATGGCGCCAACCATTCCCAGGACCAGGACTAGGCATTCGAGTACTAGGAGAAGTAACCGAAGAAAAACTAGAAATCGTACGAGAAAGTGATGCCATCTTAAGAGAAGAAATTGCTAAAAATGGACTTGAAAGAGACGTATGGCAATACTTCACAGTCTTACCAGGAATCCGCAGTGT
>NZ_CAUPZT010000064.1:0-6622 GCF_963515615.1 uncultured Granulicatella sp.
ATGGTAAAGAAATTAAATCACCAGAAAAAGGAAGAACGGATAAGAAAGATATTCCTGAATATACTTTCAAAGAAACGAAGAAAGATGTAAATGGTAATACAGTACATGTATATACTAAGAAATCTTCTTCAACACCTGTTACACCAACACCATCAACACCAAGTAAGGAAAAGGATTCATTAACAATTTGGAAAGATGGAGACGGTAATAACATTAAATCACCAGAACAAGGTAAGAAAGAACCTTTAACAATTGATGGTTATATCTATGAACGTAGTGAAGTAGATAAAGATGGAAATACAGTTCATATCTATCGTAAAGTAAGTTCAGAAACTCCTGTAGTGAATGAAAAAGAAACTTTATTTGTAGATGCAAACGGTAAGCCTCTTCAACCAGCTAAGAAGGGTCAACATCCGCATGAAACTATTCCAGGATATGAATTTGTTCGCACTGAAACAGATGCAAATGGCAATGTACGTCATGTATATCGTCCAGTTGCGCAGTCTCAAGCGACAGTGAACCCATCACCAACTGTAGAACAACGTAAGAATGAATTACCAAATACAGGTACTGGAGATGAATTAGCAATCTTTGGAGCAGCAGCGGCTTCAATTCTTGCTGGATTAGGTATTGCAATTCCAGGTAAGAAAAAAGAAGAAGAGAAATAATCTTACTGATTAAAAAGTGAAAAGAAATTTTCTTCTTTAAAGAAACACAATGAAGTAGGAAACGGCAAATGCTGTTTCCTACTTTTCGTTTCAATAGATATCTGTTGCACATCAACTCTAATGGGTATAGAATAGAGAGTACTTTTGAAAAGAAGGAGAGATGGCATGGAAGAAGGGTTAAATCAGAATGTTAGTAAAACAGAGTTAAGAATGAATATTTTTCATATTGTATGGCCTGTTTTTATTGAAGTGTTATTAAGCTCTTTATTTGGAATGGTCGATATGATGATGGTAGGGCGTATTCCAGAACATGCAGCTCAAGCAGTATCTGCTGTTGGGATGACGAATCAACCCGTATTTTTAGGATTAAGTTTTGTGCAAGCGTTGAATGTTGGAGGAACAGCCATCATCGCTCGTTATTATGGAGCGAAAAAATATAAAAATATTAGTCTAGTCTTAAAACATGTCATGTTACTAGCAATGGTAGGATTTGTTATTCCTATTTCAGTGTTGATGTTTGTATTAGCGCCTAATGTGTTATCTTTTTTAGGAGCGGATGCTTCTGTTATTGAAGTTGGGTCAGGATATTTTAGGGTGATTATGATTGGTTTTATTTTCCAATCCTTTTCGTTTACGGTAACAGCTGCTTTACGTGGGATTGGTGAAACAAAAATTCCGATGAGTAATAATCTAATTGCAAATAGTTTAAATGTACTTGGAAATGCTGTGTTAATTTATGGTTTATTTGGCTTCCCAGTACTTGGAGTAACTGGAGCGGCTATTTCAACAGCGTTAAGTAATGTGATTGCGATGTCGTTAAACTTGCGGTATGTATTGTCTAAGAAGAGTGTTTTATATTTAGATTTAAAAGAAAAATTTGAATTTCGTTTTGAAATGATGAAAGATTTAATCCGAATTGGATTGCCGACTGCTTTAGAACAATTAGCATTAAGAGTTGGGATTATTTCATTTTTAAATATTGTTTCGGGATTAGGGACAAATGTTTATGCAGCTCATCAAATTTCATTAAATATTTTAAATCTAACGTATTCACCTGCTCAAGCTTTTGGGATAACGGCTTCTACTTTGATGGGGCAATCTCTTGGAGCAAAAAATGAACAATTAGCAAGAATGTATACGAGAATGTGTCAACGAATTGGTTTTATGATAGCAATCGGGATGTCACTGTTTATCTTTTTTGGTTCGCAAACTTTGACAGAATTTTATTCTACAGAGCCTGAAATTATTCGAAATACCATGATTGCCTTAACGATTGTGGCATTCGTTCAACCGTTCCAAAGTCATCAATTAATTACTTCTGGTGCATTAAGGGGAGCAGGGGATACTGTTTGGCCATTAATTGCCATTTTTGTGGGGTCAATTGTGATTCGGGTAAGTTTAGGATTTGTTTTTGTAAATCTCCTAGGCTTAGGTTTAGCAGGAGCTTGGTATGCAGTATTTATTGACCAATTTATTCGTTGGCTCATTATATTATTTAGATTTAAGTCAGGGAAATGGAAAAATATTCGTATTAACTTAGATTAGTAAATGAAGGATATGCCTTTTTATTTTATCGAAAAAGGTGTATACTTAGCAGTGTACTTTTTGAGGAGGGACTTATTTGGCAAATTATAGTTATCCATTAGACTTGGATTGGACTCACCAAGAAATGTCAACGGTTATTGCATTATGGAATGCAGTTGAAGATGCTTATGAGCGTGGAATTGAAACAGAATTATTTATCAAACGATATAAGGATTTCAAAACAATTGTAAAAAGTATTGGTGAAGAAAAAAGACTTGGTAAAGAATTTGAAGCTGTTTCTGGATATAGTTTATACCGTGTCGTTCAAATGAGTAAAAATGCTTCAAAAAGAATCAAAATGGAACAATAGAAAGGATGTTAGTTATGGATTTATTGGCAACACATTTATTAGTCAATGATTGGATTATGGAGGCTGGAAATAAAATTCGTCATAGCTTTGGTGAATCAATTACAGTAGATACAAAATCTAGTCGTAATGACTTAGTAACAAATGTTGATAAAGAAATCGAGCAATTTTTAATTGCAAAAATTCGTGAACAATTCCCAACACATAAAATTATGGGAGAAGAAGGATTCGGTGACGAATTAACTTCAATGGACGGATATGTATGGTTAATTGATCCAATCGATGGCACATTAAACTTTGTAAAACGTCAAGAAGATTTTGGAATCATGGTCGCTTTATATAAAGATGGCGTTGGTTTATTAGGGTATATTTATGATGTCATGCGTGACCGCTTTGTTTATGGTATTAAAGACTACGGTGCTTATTGCAATGGACGTCGTTTATCTAAACCTGAAGTTCATAGCATTGGTGATAGCTCGATTAACGTGAATGGATTTATGTTATTAGAAGCAAATGAAAAAGAAGCATCAATGATTCGTAAAGCAATGGTCACTCGTACTTATGGAGCTTCTTCAATTGAACATATCCAAGTAGTATTAGGTAAATCTGTTGCTTATGTATCAACATTATTAGCACCATGGGATATTGCTCCTGGTATGGTAATTGCAAAAGAATTAGATTTACACTATAGTACAGTAGATGGAAAAGAAGTAGACTTCTTAGTACCAAACAAAAAGACTACAGGGGTTATCTGTTCAAAAGATATTGCTGAAGAAATTATTGCAGCATTTAAATAATCATAATAGAGTCGTAAGATTTTACGGCTCTTATTTATAAGGAGAAGTTATGAATATTGCAGTCTATTGCGCCGCTAGTCAGAGTAGTCTTAGTTTTGCTGAAAAAACTGAAGAACTAGGACTTTGGATAGCGAATATGAATCACACACTTGTTTACGGTGGAGGAAATACTGGCTTAATGGGAGTGATTGCAACTTCTGTTATGAATGCAGGTGGACAAGTCATTGGCGTCATGCCACAGTTTTTTGTAGAGCGAGAAATTGCTAAAAAAGATATTACAAAACTTCATATTGTTGAAACGATGTCAGAACGTAAAAACAAAATGATTGAATTAAGTGAAGCGTATATTGCACTTCCTGGAGGTCCAGGAACATTAGAAGAAATAGCAGAAGTTGTTTCATGGGTAAGAGTCGGTCAAACGAATGGAATTTGTATTTTCTACAATATGGAAGGCTATTATGACCATTTAGAATCGTTTTTTAATCATATGGTGACGACAAATCTATTAAGCAAGGAAGATAGAAAGCAAATCTATTTTGTAAAATCACTAGAAGAAATTGAAAAATTAATCGAAAACTACGAAAAGCGTTAGAGGAGAGTCTGACGCTTTTTAATATGGTTCTATCATTTATAGGGTTAATAGGGAATCCTATTTTAGTGTATGCAAAAAGGATGAAAACAAAAAAAGGAGCAGATTTATCATGCTCCTTCTTTTTATCTTAGCCAGCCTCCCAACAGTGGGGAAGAAAGCTTCAAATAATAACTGCAAACCAGCCTCCCGACAGTGGGGAAGAAAGTAGACAGTCAAACAATTTCTAGCAACATTATTTTATTATCTTTTTTTGAAAATGTCAATTGATTGAATCAAACTATATACTATGTGTCAAACACAAGTAAAAATGTCCCAAGTAATTTTCTTCATTCATTAAATGTAACTATACACAGATTCCTTTGATGGGAGCTTTATTTTAAATATTTATTTCTATCTTTGAACTCCAATTGACTCAAATGCCCTAGAAATAAATCTACTAATGAATTATTCAATACTCTATCCGGACTATATGGATTTTGAAGATTATTTTTCAGGAGATGAACTCGTGTTTTTTTATCTAAATCATCTAAAGCCATTAAATCAGATTGAAATTTCAGATAAAATTCCTGAACAGCAAGCATATCTGTATAATCATTTTTATTACAAAAAACTAAAAATAGATTCAAAATAGTAGCTACTTCTAATTTGTTAAGATAATCCATATCAGAACTGTCCCAAGTAAATATAGAAATCATTTTATCCAAAAGACTAAAATTATCATTACTCAATAAAAGTCTATAAATAAAATCTCGCTTACTAATACTCTGATAAGATTTCAAGTTCTTATAATTTTCTTCAAGTAGATACACAACTATTCCCAGAATAACATCTAACAACTGAATGATTCTAGAATTTTTAGAGTTAATTCCAATAACAGAGTTAACATGGTAACTTTTTCCTCTATACAGCGAATGAGCATTCATCTGATCTGATATTTTTTCAAAAACACCTAGAGTTCGATATTCTGTACTATCATCCATAACAATATCCAAACCATCAATCTGTTTATCATCCCTAACTAAACCATAAAAAAGACGTTCAGGTATTTTTACATAAAAATACTTTCTCAATTCTATTTCTGAAAACTTTAATGTTTTCCCTAATTGAAAAAAATGTTCATTATTCAAGCGATATATGTTAATTTTGATATTAGAGCAAGAAAGAAAAAAATTAAATACTTGGAAGTATTTCTTAATATCTGAAGGTTGATAATCCACAAAATGTAACTCTGAAGGTCTATTTAGCTTATCTAGTATTTGTTCAATCTGCGATTCGATTTTATCTAATTCTGTTTCTTCAATTGAGATTGCTCCATAATAGGAGTATTTTGTTTTGCGATCGATTTTCTTAGATTCATCGAAATAAATTTTATATTTCATACACCATCTAATCCTTTGTTCTTAATGATATTATATTTCCCGAATTGAGAATAAACTTTCAATTTATCTATATTTTAACGGAAAAAAATATGGAAAACAATTAAGAAAGTAAGCGGTTTAAAAAATAATACATAATCCTTAGAATACTTTTTAATATTTACTTAAAATGTGAGAATTATCCATTTCTTGAACAATTTAGAGATTATAATTGTGAGAGAAGGTATATTTTTTTCGGTGTAAAAGAGGTGAATATTCAATGAAAAAAAGTATTATTCTTATATTGATATTAGTTACTTGTATTTTTGCGTTTAATCATTTTGACCAGAACAATAGAAATGAGCTTTCTGAATTAGGGACTCATGTCCAAAATATAAAATTGGAGTATAAAAGTAAGAGGGGATTTGGGAATGACCGATTTGATATTTACTCCTATTCTTTAGATGGGGAAGTTAACTTTAATAACGAGTATGCTAATCTTGAAGAGATTTATCAACAAGAATTTAGAAATATCCTAAATACAGAAAGTAAAAAGAATCTAGAATTAAAAGAAAAACAAAATCAAATAGAGAATCTGTTAAAGGAGAAACGTTTTATTTATAAATACGTTGTCCTAAAAGGTACTAAAAAATTGTATTTGTATGATACGGTATCAAACAAAGGATATTGTTTGATATTAACAATTTGATATTTGTCGTATAATCATTAAAGTGATTGTAAAATGATTAAATGAAGGAGATTTTATAGTGAGATACATCCTTTTGTTACGTGGAATAAATGTTGGTGGTAAGAATAAAGTAGTAATGAGTGAACTGAAAGCATTATTAGAAGGGTTAAATTTTCAAAATGTTCATTCATATATTAATAGTGGTAATTTATTTTTTAGCAGTGGTGATACATACGATACTTGTATTTGCAAAATTAAAGATTTGCTAGAAAGTCATTATGAGTTTTCAATTCCTTTTGCTTTACTAACAAAAGAAGAATATTTAAAAGAAAAAGAAAGCTTACCAGAGTGGTGGAATGAAAAGTTGGCAAGAAGAGATGTATTATTCTTTTCTTATCAGTTAGATAAAAGCTCGATACTAGAGTTTCTTAATAAGGTAAACTTTCATAATGAGGTAGTATATATAGGAAATCATGCTGTGTTTTGGGGGAAATTTGATGAAGTAGAGTATTTAAAAACAACTTACCATAAACAGTTATTAAAGCAAAATTTTTATAAAATGATTACGATTCGAAATGGAAACACGTTTGAAAAAATAGCTCAAATTCTAGAAGCTGAAAAATAGTTCTAA
>NZ_CAUPZT010000065.1:0-6616 GCF_963515615.1 uncultured Granulicatella sp.
TCCAAAAGAAAAGACTTTGTATAGTAGCATTAGTAATATAATCTGCAAAGTCAGATTATATTACTGGAAATTTCGAGACCTTAGGCTCGAAATTTAGCAATGAGACAGACATAGCTGGCTGCTTGCGTCCTTTTGCTACTATAAAACAAAGTCTATTACGAACATTTTAGTTGCGGAAAATCTTAGCTTCCAAGAACAAATCATTATACAATCCTAACAACTCAGAACCTAAATTCTCATACACTTCCATATTTTCCATATGCTCATCCGTAGGATAAAAAGTCTCATTACTTGTTACCTCTTCCGGCAACAACTCTAATGCATCCTTATTCGGAGTTGAATACCCTACATATTCTGCATTTTTAGCAGCCACATCAGGTCTCAATAAAAAAGAAATAAAACGATAAGCCCCATCATAATTTTTAGCTGTTTTAGGAATAACAATATTATCAAACCATAAATTCGTTCCCTCTTCAGGTAAAACGTACGTTAGATTCTCATTCTTCTCTATCATCTTAGCAGCTTCCCCAGAAAACGATACCCCGATTGAAGCTTCTTCTAAAGCCATATACGTCTTCATCTCATCTGCAATAACCGCTTTAGCATTTGGCATTAATGTTTTCAAGAATTTACCCGCATCTTTTACAACTTCAGGATCCTTCTCATTTAAAGAATATCCTTGAGTTTGAAGAGCAATTCCCATCATTTCTCTAGCCCCATCAATAAATAAAATCGAATCCTTGTAATCCTCTTTCCATAAATCAGACCATTTTGTAATTTCACCTTCAGCAATATTTTTTGTATTATAAATAATTCCTAAAGTTCCCCAGAAATAAGGAATACTATAACGATTATTTGGATCAAAACTCTTATTCAAGAATTTTTCATCTAAATGTTCCATACCTTCAATTTTAGAATAATCTAATGGCACTAATAAATCTTCTTTTAACATTTTATGAATCGCATATTCACTTGGAATCGCCACATCATAATTTGTTCCGCCTTGTTTGATTTTTGTATACATCGCTTCATTTGAATCAAAAGTCTCATAAATTACTTTATAACCTGTTTCTTCTTCAAACTGAGTAATTAAACTAGGGTCAATATAATCTCCCCAGTTGTAGACAATAATCGTATCAGGACTACCGGCAATAGCTGTTTCGAAATTTTTTCTAAATAGAAACAATCCTAAACTTGCGACTAAAATTGCTCCAAGAAACATCATTAATCGCTTCATAACGCTACCCCCTTCACTAAATCATTCTCTGCATTTTTTTGATTTAATCGTTTTGCTTGATATTGTTGAATGAAATAATATCCAATTACTAAAACTAATGAGAATAAGAACATTAATGTACTTAAAGCATTAATTTGTAAACTAATTCCTTGACGGGCTCTTGAATAAATTTCAACTGCAATTGTTGAGAAACCATTCCCTGTTACAAAGAAGGTTACCGCAAAATCATCTAGTGAATACGTAAATGCCATAAAGAACCCACTTAAAATTCCAGGTGTAATTGATGGCAAAATGATACGTGTTAACACTTGCGAACTTGTTGCACCTAAATCACGTGCCGCAGTAATCATTGAACGATTCATTTCTGTTAATTTTGGTAAAACCATTAATACAACAATCGGAATATTGAACGCAATATGAGAAAGTAGTACAGACCAAAATCCTAATTTGAATCCAATAAATGTAAATAAAATTAATAAACTTGCACCGATAATAACGTCTGGTGAAACTAATAAAATATTATTCATTCCAAGAACAAATTGTTTTCTTCTATTCGAACGAATAAAATCAATCATAATTGCCCCAAGAGTTCCAATAATCGTTGCGCATAGCGCAGATAATAACGCTAAAATTAAAGTATCAATAACGATTCCAATTAATCTTGTATCCCCAAGAACAGCTTGATAATGTTCTAAAGTAAACGATTGGAAATCGTTCATTCCTCCACCACTATTGAATGAATAATAAATTAAATAGAAAATTGGAGCATATAGTACTGCAAATACAAATACTAAATAAGCATTTGATAACCAATGATTTTTCTCTAATTTCATTATGCTTCTCCTCCTTTTCTACGATCACGTGTTACAAACATTAAAACAATCATCGCTACAATTAAGACAACACCAATTGTTGAACCCATTCCCCAGTTTTGTGTCACTAAGAAATGTTGCTCTACAGCAGTCCCTAATGTAATTACACGATTTCCTCCAATTAAACGAGTTAACATGAATAGAGAAAGTGAAGGAATAAATACTGCCTGAATACCACTTCTAACACCACTCATCGTTAATGGAATGACAACATTTTTTAATGTTTGCCAAGGAGTCGCACCAAGGTCACGGCTTGCTGCAATTAGAGAACTTGGCAATTCTTGTACCGCATTGAAAATTGGTAAAATCATAAATGGTAATTCAATATAAGCAGCTACTGTTAAGAAACTAAAATCCGTAAATAAAAATTCTTTTGGTGCAATCCCAAATAATGATAAAAATTGATTTACAGTACCCGTTTGACTAAAAATACCAATAAAAGCATAAGCTTTTAATAATAAATTCACCCAAGTCGGCAAAATAATTAATAATAACCATAAATTTTTATGTTTTGTTTTACTTAAAAAGTAAGCTGTTGGATAACTCACGACTAAAGTTACTAATGTGACTAAAAATGCATACCACACTGAGTTAAAAGTCATTTCCAAATAGTTACCTGAAGAAAAATAATTTGTATAGTTTCCAATTGTTAATTGATTATTAATATTGAAAAATGATTTATAAAAAATCATTGCTAGTGGAGTCACTACAAATAATGCCAACCATAAAAGATATGGAATGGAAAAGAACATACGTGAATTTTTAGTCATTGCTATCGTCCTCCGCTTCCTCGTAGCTTTCTAGACGAGCATCAAATTCTTCTTCACTTTCTCCAAAACGCATTACGTGGATATCTTGTGGTTCGAAGTATAAACCAACTTTTGCTCCTACTTCCGCTTTCTTCGTTGAGTGAATCATCCACTCATTTTTATTTTCATCATAACAAATAATTTCATAGTGAACGCCACGGAATAATTGTGTATCCACTTCAACAGTTAATTTTCCTTTATCTACACTTGTTAAAGATAAATCTTCCGGACGAATAACGATTTCAACTTTTTCATTTGGACGCATACCGGCATCGGCACATTCAAATTCTTTGCCAACAAATTCTACTAAATAGTCTTCTTTCATGACCCCAGCAACGATATTACTTTCTCCGATAAAGTCCGCAACAAAACGGTTAATTGGTTCATCATAAATATCTACTGGAGTACCTGATTGAATAATTTCCCCACCATTTAATACGAAGATTTCATCACTCATCGCAAGCGCTTCTTCTTGGTCGTGTGTAACGAAAATAAATGTAATACCTAAACGTTGTTGTAATTCACGTAATTCATACTGCATGTCTGTTCTTAATTTTAAGTCTAGAGCAGATAACGGTTCATCTAATAAAAGAACTTCAGGTTCATTCACTAAGGCACGAGCAATCGCAACACGTTGTTGTTGTCCTCCAGACATTTGAACAATCTCACGTTTTTCATATCCTGATAATTGAACTAATTTTAATGCTTCAGAAACTTTTTGCTTAATCGCATCTTCAGGTAATTTTTTCAAACGTAAGCCAAATGCAATATTTTCAAATACATTCATATGAGGGAATAATGCATAGTCTTGGAAAACAGTATTTACTTTACGTTTATTCGGTGGTAAATCCGTTACATCTTCTCCATTTAGCGTAACTGATCCAGTTGTTGCATCAGTAAAACCAGCAATAATACGAAGAATGGTAGTTTTTCCACATCCAGAAGGGCCTAATAATGTATAAAATTTCCCTTTCTCAATTTCAAAGTTAATATTTTTTAAAACTTGAGTATCATCATAAGATTTTGTAACATTTTCAAATGTAATAATTGTATTGTTGGACATGTTTTTGTACCAATCCTTCCTTTTTATTATAAATACGAATTTGTTGCGACAATTAAGACCTTACTTGTTTCATCGCCAGCATTTTTTATTTGGTGTTTAGCAGAAGCTTCAAAATAAAATGATTCTCCTTTTGAGACAACTTCAATTTGTTTTCCCACTTTCACCTGAACTTTACCTTCTTGAACATATCCAAAAGTTTCGGATAATGATGGTTCGAACACTTTGTATTCGCCTTTCGGTTGAAATTCCAAAATTACAGGTTCCATCTCATGTTCATTTGAATCTGGATTTAGCCAAGTAACAATAGTTTTGTGTTTAGGATCTTCCATGATGGTCATATCTTCTGGACCATAAACGGTTAGTGCTTCTTCTGGACCATCTTCAAAGAAATCCTTTGGTGCACATCCTAGCACTTCTAAAATATCAAAAAAAGTATCCATTGATGGCGAACTTAGATCATTTTCCAATTGGGAAATATATCCTTTAGACAAATCCGTCCTCTCAGCTAATTCTTCTTGGGTAAGTCCTTTTTGAACACGCAGAGCTTTCAAATGACTCCCTATTTCCATCTTATCCCTCCAATCTTTAAACTTAAAGTTTAATAACACTATGACTTATTATACTCTAAGTTTAGTAATAGTCAACAAATAAATCTCAAAAAATAAAAAAAGAACTCTATACCATGTATAGAGTTCAGACGAGTAAATATAGAAATAAGGATTCAGAGTAGCATTAGAGCCATGAAACCAAAGGTTTGCTGCCGTCCATTGCTACTAATAAAAAGTCAATTTCTTGAAATTTAATTATTTTAAAAGATCCTTCGCCATTGCTAAGCAACCAATAGTTGCTGCATTATTTCCTAATGCAGGAGTTTGTAAATATTCATCTACTGAAGGATATCCCACATACCCATTCATTAATTTCTCAAATTCTTGTTTAACTTTCTTTAATAAATGGGACTGTTGCATCACTCCACCACCTAAAACAATCACTTCAGGCGCTAAAATTAAAGTAGTATTATAAATACACTGTGCAACATAAAAAGCTTCCATATCCCAAATTGGATCAGTTGGTTCTAATTCAAAAGCAGGACGGTCAGCTTTTTCTTGTAAAGCTGGTCCAGCTGCTAAACCTTCTAAACAATCAGAATGGAAAGGACAAATACATTTTGCATGATCTTCTGGATGACGTTTTACAATCATATGACCCATTTCTGGGAAATTCATTCCACCTATAAAATCACCACGTTGGATAGCCCCTCCTCCAACACCGGTTCCAAATGTATAATATACTAAACTTTCTAAATCTTTTCCATGACCAAAATAATATTCTCCATAAGCCGCTGCGTTCACATCAGTAGTCCAATTAATTGGAACATTTAAATGACGTCTCAATTCACCTATGAAATCAAAATTTTGCCATGCTAATTTTGGAGTAGAAGTAATATAACCAAATGTTGGAGATTTTTTATTACTGTCAATAGGTCCAAAAGCACCTACTCCAACTGCTTCTAATTCTTGATCATACTTTTTAAAAAACTCAAAAACCTTTGGCAAAGTTTCTGCTGGAGTTGTTGTTGGAATTGAAATTCTTTCTAAAACTTCCATATCATGATTTCCAATCGCACAAACAAACTTTGTACCTCCAGCTTCAATACTACCTAATACCATATATTATTCCTCCAATAAATTAATAATTATATTATATACAAAAAAAGACAAGTAAGCTAGTACTTACTTGTCATCAAAAAATCGGGAATACAGGATTCGAACCTACGACCCCTTGGTCCCAAACCAAGTGCTCTACCAAGCTGAGCTAATTCCCGATAATGCACCCAACAGGAGTCGAACCTGTAACCGCTTGATTCGTAGTCAAGTACTCTATCCAATTGAGCTATGGGTGCTACTTATTCACTTATATATAGAAAAAATGCACCCAACAGGAGTCGAACCTGTAACCGCTTGATTCGTAGTCAAGTACTCTATCCAATTGAGCTATGGGTGCAATTTTTATTCAATTGTATTGAAAATGCCGAGGGCCGGGGTCGAACCGGCACGGTCATCACTGACCGCAGGATTTTAAGTCCTGTGCGTCTGCCAATTCCGCCACCCCGGCATGGGCCATGGTTTATCATTGGCAAAGCGGAAGACGGGGTTCGAACCCGCGACCCCCACCTTGGCAAGGTGGTGTTCTACCACTGAACTACTTCCGCAATTTATTCATTTAAATGCCGGCTAAAGGACTTGAACCCTCGACCCTCTGATTACAAATCAGATGCTCTACCAACTGAGCTAAGCCGGCTGAAATTTAATAGTGCGGGTGAAGGGACTCGAACCCCCACGCCTCTCGGCGCTAGATCCTAAATCTAGTGCGTCTGCCAATTCCGCCACACCCGCGATTTCTCGCTTGAGAATGAGTGATACAGGGCTCGAACCTGTGACCCTCTGATTAAAAGTCAGATGCTCTACCAACTGAGCTAATCACTCTTTATGATATGGAGGTTAACGGGATCGAACCGCTGACCCCCTGCTTGTAAGGCAGGTGCTCTCCCAGCTGAGCTAAACCTCCATAATATTTGAAAAGCGTGGCAACGTCCTACCCTCACAGGGGGAAACCCCCAACTACTATCGGCGCT
>NZ_CAUPZT010000066.1:0-6486 GCF_963515615.1 uncultured Granulicatella sp.
CAGAATTTTATAGTGCTTTCTTCTATTTTTGAGACTTTTTGCCCAGCCTCTTTTTGTTTATCAATAATTCGTGGAATTGTGTTGAATTAGTTTGTATGCTTGGGAGTTTTCTAATTCTTGTTTTCGGTATTCTAGTAAGAAGTCGAGTGCTTCTTGTGCAATGGAAGAAATTGGGGAAGTTTGTTCTAAGCCTTTAGCAATCCAGTAAATATAGCTGTTAAAATCTTCTTCCTCTTCAATTTCTAACAGTGTTTGAAAATTCTCTGGATGGAATAATCCTAATTGTTGTCTGCGAGTATGAATGCTCATCCAATGACGATGATCGAATGCTATCAATTCAATATGAGGTTTCATTGAATCGATTAACTCTTCAAAGGAAGAAGCAATTGTTAACCATTGATCCATTTCTACATCTATAAGGCGAATGCTAGATTCTTTTCCTTTTTCAAGATAATCAAAACAATAGTAAACAGATTCATCTTTAAAAAAGGGAATAAAGTAATCAGGTAGCCCTGTTTCTTCAGGGAAAAAGCATTCATCCAATAAACTCATCCAATTGCCCTTTTCTAATCCTGCAATGCCATTTAAGAGAGTATAGTCTAATCCAAAACGAGTAGGTTCAATGGTAGTTATTTTTGAATGAAGAAAATAACCAGCTCCTTCTTGTTGAATCCATTGTAAATAACTTTCTGGTAAGTCTCCAATAGTCCATTGATGATGGATAGGTGTAGCAGGATCTAATAGTACTTTTGTAAAAGCTTGTTGAATCAGTGACATGTTTTCCTCCAAAAATTAGGTCTAAAGTATGAGGTAAGTTGTAGTAAATATGGTAAAATAAGTTCAATTAATCGATAAAAGTTTGCAAAACTAATTCGATTTGTTACAATTAACTGTATAAAATATAAAGGAGTGTGTCAATATGACATTATGGATTATTTTAGGAATTATTGCAGTAGTCATTATCTGGGGCGTATCTGCATATAATGGCTTAGTAAAATTAAAAACTTGGGTGAGTGAAGCTGCTGCTCAAATTGATGTTCAATTAGGGAGAAGAAATGATTTAATTCCGAATTTAGTAGAAACAGTTAAAGGATATGCTAAACATGAACAAGAAACACTTTCTCAAGTGATTGCAATGAGAAATCAATTAACAAACATGGGAAGTGATGCTTCTGTTCAAGAAAAAATGGATGTTTCAAATCAATTAAGTGGAACATTAAAAACAATTTTTGCACTTTCAGAAAGCTATCCTGATTTAAAAGCAAATACAAACTTTATCCAATTACAAGAAGAATTAACAAATACAGAAAATAAAATTGCTTATTCACGTCAATTATATAATTCAAGCGTGGCACAATATAACATTAAAATTCAAATGATTCCAAATAATATTATTGCGAATATTGGTGGATTTACAAAAGAAGCAATGTTAGAAATTCCAGCGGAAGAACGTGCTGTGCCAAAAGTTCAATTCTAAAATTGGGCGTAGGTGAAGAAGATGATGTATGAACAAATCGCTGCCAATAAAAGAAAAACTTGGGTGGTAGTCGGATTCTATCTCATATTATTTTTACTGGTAGGTATTGCTCTAGGTTACACCTTAATCGATAATGCTATTGCAGGAATGGTTATTGCACTAGTTGCAGGTGGATTGTATACAATGATGATGATGAGTCAATCAACAGATGTTGTGATGCGATTAAATCATGCTATTGAAGTGACCGAATACCATGAAGCACCACAATTATGGCATATTGTGGAAGATATGGCGATGATTGCAAAAGTTCCAAGACCAAGAATATTTGTAATTCAAGATGATTCTCCGAATGCATTTGCAACTGGAAGTTCGCCTGAAAAAGCTGCAGTTGCTGTAACAACAGGTTTATTACAACGTTTGAATCGTGAGGAACTAGAAGGAGTTTTAGCTCATGAATTTGCTCATATTCGAAACTATGATGTAAGGTTGCAAACTATTGCCATTGCGCTTGGCGCAGTCATTGCTATTTTAGTGCAATTTGGAAGTCGAATGATGTTTTGGGGACGAACTTCTAGACGTTCTAAAGATGATGAAAATGGAATTGCAGCGATTATGATGGTGATTTCCATTTTAGCAATGATATTAGGACCATTGATGTCTACGATTTTACAATTAGCGATTTCAAGAAATCGTGAATATTTAGCAGATGCTACAGCAGTAGAATTTACTCGAAATCCTCAAGGATTAATTTCTGCACTTGAAAAAATATCCCAAGCTCCAGCGATGGAAGAAGCAGATCCTCAAAGTGCAGCATTATATATAGCAAATCCTTTTAAAAAGGGAAATGAAGAAAAAGATTCTTGGTTTGCTACTCATCCAGCAACAAGTAATCGTATTAAACGTTTAAGAGAGATGTAGGAATAAAGACAGTTGAAGTTTTATTAAGGATCGCTTCAATTGTCTTTATTTCAATTTTGTTACAAAGAAAAAGCTTTCACATATAATTTGTAATGAAATAAATATACATAAATAGGGATAATTCCCCTATAATAGTAATGAGGAATAAGATTAAGGGAGGAGTTTTGTGATGCAATCAATTTATGTACATTTAGATTCGATTTCGAATCATGTATTAAGTAGTTCGGTTCGTTTTCAACCAACTGTATTGTCACAAAATGAAATTCCTAAAAATATATTATTATTAAAGGGACGTTCTCCACTAGCTATTTATGATGATTATACAGGATTTTATTATATAAAAGATGAAAAAAAAATCATGGCATTTTTAGAAGAAGTTCAAAATAGTGTTACTGAATATAATTGGATTGATTTTGAATCCTTAGAATTTTTACATCAATTTACACCTCAAGAAATTGCTGATTTATTATATATTTCGCATGCGAATACACATTTACATTCTCCATTTTTTTATAAATTACAAAATAATTTTATCTTTTTAAATTTAGGGCAAGAATATACAAAAGTGTATTATCGTAAGATGGATGATTTTTATCGACAATTAGCATTTCAATTGATGAATAAGATGAGTGAGGAAATGACTCGCTTAAGTAGACGTTTATTTTTCAATCAAGAGAAAAAGGCTGAAGAATTACCGGTAGAATTATTAAAAGAGTTAGTAACTTATTTTAAAGTCGGTATGGTTTTTTCAACAGAAAGAATTACAAAGGATATGAAAGCCTACACGATTCCATTATATATTGCAGAAGATCGATATCACGTAATGGAAAATGTGTATATTAAGGAAAATTTATTTGGTCAACTCATGTATCATGAAGAAAATGGTTGGTCATTAGAGATTTATAAACGAAAAACAGAAATTTTATAGAACGTTCTTGAAAAAAGTGGCTTACTTTCTTTAAGAACGTTTTTTTGATAAAATACTAATAATAAATTAGAAAAGAGGTTAGGTTATGTATTATGTAAAAAATCAAAGAAATGGTAAAGAAATTTATGATGCAACGACTAACTTAGCAATTGAATATTTCTTATTAAATGAGAAAAAATTAGATGAACCCATTTTGCTTTTTTATATTAATGAAAATGCGATTATTATTGGGAAAAATCAAAATACGTATGAAGAAGTGAATCAAGATGGGGTTGATTCATTAAAAGTTCAAGTGGTTCGTCGTTTTTCAGGTGGGGGAGCCGTTTATCATGATATGGGAAATATTTGTTTCTGCTTTATTACGGAAGATGATGGAGATAGTTTCCGTGATTTTGGGAAATTTACACAACCAGTCATTCGTGCGCTTCATAATATGGGGGCAACAGGTGCTGAACTTCAAGGAAGAAATGATTTACTCATTGATGGTAAGAAATTCTCCGGAAATGCGATGTATTCAAATAACGGTCGTTTAACAGCTCATGGAACATTAATGCTGGATGTGGATGTAACGATTTTACCGCAATTATTACGTCCAAAAGCGGATAAAATTGCATCAAAAGGAATTAAATCGGTTCGTTCACGTGTCACAAACATTAAACCTTATTTGGCTGAAGAATTTCAAGATTTAGATATTTTACAATTTAGAGAAGTATTATTGAAAAATATTTTCGAAGTGGAAGATACTTCACTGATTAAAGAATATGTACTTACAGAAGAAGATTGGGAAAAAATCGAAGAGTTGAGAAAGATGTATTTTAATAATCCTGATTGGAACTATGGGAAAAATCCAAAATTTGCGTTAACACAATCGAAACGTACAACAGCAGGGCAAGTTGAATTCCACTTGAATGTTGAGCAAAATCATATTAAAGAAATTAAAATTAACGGTGATTTCTTTGGACTTGGAGAAATTAGTGACGTAGAAGAAAAATTAACAGGAATTGAATATCAAAGAGATGCAGTTTCTAGAGTATTTGAGACCATTGATGTTCGTAAATATTTTGGAAATGTAGCAGCTGAAGAATTAGTAGAGTTATTATTGAGTTAATACGAATGATAGAAAAGGTGTTATTACTTTACATTCTATGAAAATTCGTTACAATAGTACTATTCTTAAAAAATAATAAATGAATTTTTAAATGTAATGTAAGTGAGGTGAATATTATGGAAATGGAACGTATTAATGATGATACTATTTTAGTAAGAATTGAAAATGAAGATTTACAAGAACGTGGCACTTCTGTTTCAGAGTTATTAGCTAATCCTACAGAAATAGAAGAATTTTTCCATAGTATTTTAGTAGAGATGGATGTTATTGATCAATTTGAAGATTCTGAAGGGATGAGTTTTCAAGTGATGCCGAATCCTGAAGGAATTGAATTATATGTTACTAAATATGTTGAAAAAAAAGATATTGAATTAGATAGCGAACGCTTTGTTCGAAATTTAGTCGATACGATTCAACATTCTTTAGGGCATCGAATGGGAAAACCAAAAAAAGAGAAAAAAGTAGAGGCACCCGTTGAAGAAGAAAAAAAATTGGAGCCACTGGATTGTACAGTATTTTTTGATACATTTGAGGACTTTGTACAGTTAGCAAAAATGTATCCTTATAATGTCCAGCAATCATCCTTATATCGCTATAGTAACTATTATTTCCTTCATGTCTATCAAGATGTTTTTGGAGGAGAAGATTTTACTGCCGATTTAGCACTTCTAAGAGAATTCGGAGAATTTTCAAGAGTATCTTGGGAAGTGATTCAAGAATATGGTGAAGTGATGATGAAAGAAAAAGCGATTGAAACAGCTAAAAAATATTTTAAATAATTGGAATAGTGGGAGTGAGCAAAACAATTTCTGTCATTTGCTGACTCCACTATTTTTATAAAGGAGTAAAAATGATGAATGATACGATTCGAATACAGTTAAATCACCGCTCCATTCGAGCATTTAAAGAACAAGCTTTAACGAAGGAAGAAGTGGAATTATTAGTCGATGTGGCAAGACATACTGCTACAAGTAAATTTATGCAAGCTTATTCGATCATTAGTATTACAGATCCAACATTGAAAGCAGCATTCGCAGCAATTTCTAATCAACCATATGTTGAAAAAAATGGACATTTATTTTTATTTGTAGTGGATTATCATCGTAATGTTCAATTAACAAAGGCGCAAGATAGACCAACCAAATTACAAGGAACAGCAGATTATTTTATTGCAGGATTAACAGATGCAACCATTGCAGCTCAAAATATGGTAGTAGCTGCTGAGTCACTAGGAATGGGAACAGTATTTTTAGGAAGTTTACATAATGATGCTCAACAAATTATCGATTTATTAGGATTACCAGAATATACATTCCCAGCAGTTGGATTAGCGGTAGGATGGCCAAATCAAGAACCTCAATTAAAACCACGATTACCAAAAGAAGTGATGCATATGGAAAATCAATATCAAGCATTAGAAAATCCATTAAAAGACATTGAAGCGTATGATGAAGAGATTACAGGATACTATGACACAAGAGACTTAAATAATCGAGTAGATCGATTCAGCAAACAAGTGGCAGATAAAATGGAAGCATTACCTCCAAAAAGATTAGCGTTATTAGAAGTAATTCAGCAACAAGGATTTTTGAAAAAATAAACTATTAGATTTTTTTGAATGAAGGTATTCCAATTACAATAGAATTGAGTAAAGAAAAGAGGATTAAAATGGATATTAAAGATTTTACAGAACATGAACAAAAACAAATTAATGCGGGATTAACGACTTCTGTCATTACGGATAAAGAAGCTTCAAAAAAAATTCTTGAATTAGTACCAAGTGAATGGATTAAGAAAATTCCATTTTTAGTGAGAGCCCATGCAACAACAAGAACTGTAGCAAGAGTAGCGAAACAGTACCCAGAACTTTATGCAGTTGCTAAACAAGAAGGCCCTTTACCTGAAAAGGAAAGAGAAGAATTAAGAGAAATTATGACAAATATTTTTGCAGAAAAAATGAATAAGCATAAAATAAAATAATATTTTTCAAAATTAAAACAAAAGAGACTGGGCAAAAAGTCTCAAAAATAGAAGAAAGCACGTCCTGATTTCGAC
>NZ_CAUPZT010000067.1:0-6302 GCF_963515615.1 uncultured Granulicatella sp.
TAAAGAAAACAGGCTTTGCGCTGTTGCTCGAGTACTATCAGCCACTCTGGATGATAGTACTGGAAAATTTGAGACCCTAGGCTCAAATTTTAGCCAAGAGACCCGACAAGGGGCTACTGGCGTCCACAGCAACCCCAGCAAAGCCTAGTTTTCGCCCTCTCCCAGTTCTTCGAGACGCTTTTTCATAATTTTCTTAATTTCATAAGTATCAACTTCATACTGTATACATTCACATTCTTCAGCAAAAGCTTCTAAAATCGCCTCATATTCCTCTTCATCAAATTCTACTGCAAATACAGGACGACCATCTTGTACACCAACAAAAGCTCTGTCTTGATCATCTATAAATACTAAATGATCAAATTCTTTATCAAAATCATACTCAAGCTCCATATATGATTTCAGCAATTCGACTGCTACATCATTTAAACCCGCTTCAAAAATGACCATCTTTTCTACTGCTGAACCATAGTTCGGTTCAAAACGAATACGGTAACCCTCTTCATCTAATGAACGAACTTCAAGAACAAAATCTTTTTCTTCTTCTGATGTAATGCCTAATCCATGTGACACTTGCATGAGTTTAACACCATTATCATATTCATTGTCACTATAATAAATACGATATTTCTTTTCCTGATTATCGATCACAAGTTCCTCTTGATCTTTTAGCACAGTATATTCTTCTCGACAATAGGGGCATTCAAATTCAAAAATAGACGCATCCAAAAGATAAGGAATCAATTCCCGTTGTCTTGGTAATTCGATTTTTTGATATTCACGTATCCCAAAATGTCGTCTACAATGCAAACATCTAATCTCTCTATCTACAAATAATTTTTCCGTCATCTCTTCACCTATTTACTCTATATTCATCCAAATCGTAGCATCTTCATCGTCCACATAAGTTGTCCACGCTACTCCAAAGGAAGCCTTCTTCGATGCTGGTGGATAGTAAACGACACCATTCGAATCCACTTCAATCTCATAGTGTTCTGGGTCTACCTTTTCAGCCCACATTCCAACTGCTAGCTGATTCCACTGCCACTGCGCTCCTAATAAATCAATTCCCTCATAAGATTTAATATATCGCATTTCCTCGAAATCCATCGAAGTTTTTAATACAACCGTTTTGCCTGCTAACGCCTCTAATTGAGCTGGTCTTAAACGATACGAACCATTGACTAAATTTTCTTTCCATACTCTTAATTTCATAAATTCGTAATGCATTGGAATGACTTCTCCATCTGCTTCCAGCCAAAATTCCCCAATCGTTGTTTTTAAAATATGCACAGGGTTAACCGTTTTATTTTTTCTACCAAAAATCGTTTTCTCTCTTAATTCATTTTCTCTAGAATTATAAATAATCTGTTCTCTTGGAATGGATAACTGATACTCACTCACAGCTTCTTGTTGGGAAGAAACAACATTGGTAATATATTTCAATTCTTCTATTGGGAAATCTGCTGCCTCTTCATCTCCATAAAAAACTTTTTCAACGAAAGCTTCCACTTCTTGGAAATATTCTCCAACCGGAACTGTCACATAATCGCCCACTTCTACTTCTAAATTTTTATGGCATAAATATACATATTGTTTTCGACTGCCTTCAAAGCTTACACGGCAATATTTATATTCTCCCTCTTGATGAGTCGGCTCAACTTTTTCTTTTGAGGCAACACTGAATTCACGGCAAGATTCTAAGAAGTCTAATAATTTAAAAATTTCTTCTTCAAATAAACTAATCTCATAATATTCTGTTAAATATCTTCCACCTTTGATAAAAGGACGCAATCGAATTCCTAATAAGCAGACATCTGACTCATATTCTTTAGGAGAAAAATATAAAGCAATATCCTCTTCTTCAAATGATAAATGCCAAGGTTCTGTTCCTTCATTTTCTTTCAATTTTCTTAAATCTTCAATCCACTGATCCACTTCTCTAACACGGAGAAATTCTCCATTTACCTTTAAAGATACAAAAGCATTTTCAATCGAACACTTTCCATGCACCCATTGATTAGGAGTAGCTTCTTTTCCAATCGTACTTCCATCAAATTCAAATGACAAAGTTGTCCCTAGAAATAATTTTTCTTTAAATCGAACTTTATTTCTCATATAATTCCTCCCTGTTCTTCTCTTGTATCTTATCATTTTTCAATTTTATTCGCTATTAATATAAGCAAGATATTGCCATTCCACATTTTATATGATAAACTGTTGTTAAGTTATAAATTAACAACAGAGGTGTATTATGTTTTCAGCCAATCGTCTAAAAGAAATCCGTACCCAACAAGGATATTCTCAATCTTTTATCGCCAAACAACTAGAAATTAGTCGAGTAGCTTATCATCATTGGGAAAATGGAAAAACCATTCCAAATCAAAAAAATTTAATCGCATTAGCAGACATTTTCAATGTAGAAGCCAGTTATTTTGAATCGGAATATACCATTGTAACGAACTATTTACAACTGCATTCGAACAATCAAAAAAAGGCAGAACACTATGTAGAGCAATTACTTCATCAGCAACAAAGCCAAAAAACACTCTATCCGATTACCGTATTAGCAGAAGTAAAACTTTCTGCCGGATTAGGAAAAGGAATTTTTGATGAATATGAAACAGAAATTGTCTACTCTCCAACAGAGCAACGAGGGTATGATATTGCTGCATGGATTCAAGGAGATTCGATGAGTCCTACTTATCAAAATGGTGAAGTCGCTCTGATTCAAGCTAATGGATTTGACTATGATGGAGAAGTCTATGCGCTAACATGGAACGAGGCCGTTTATATTAAGAAATTATATCGAGACGAACAAGGCTTTAGAATGGTTTCTTTAAATTCGAATTACCCAGAACAATTCATTCCTTATGAAGACAATCCACAAGTAGTTGGACTAGTTGTGAATCACTTTATGCCTGTATCTGCTTCCTAGAGGTTCAAAATGACCGTTATTGATTATGCAAGAGAACCTCATAGTGATATTGCCTTTATCGATATGAAATCCTTCTATGCTAGTGTGGAGTGTGTAGACCGTGGATTAAATCCATTAACGACTTGCCTTTGTGTCATGAGTCGTGCAGATAATGCTAATGGACTGATTCTCGCTTCTTCCCCTATTTTTAAAAAAATTTTCGGAAAAGTAAATGTCAGTCGCTCTTATGATTTACCGTTTCATATTCAAACAAGAAAATTCAATCTAGCTGCTGCAAAAAGACAAGGATTACCCATCAATCGAAATTTTATACGTTATGTAGAAAATTGGGCACAAAAAACATTAATTGTACCACCGAGAATGGATCGATACATTGAAAAAAACATGGAAATTCAAAAGATTTTTCAAAAATTTGCTGCACCGACAGATATTCTTCCTTATTCCATTGATGAAGCGTTTATTGATTTAACTTCTTCCTTGAATTATTTTATCTCGCATCATCAATTAACTAAAAAGGAAAAATTAGATGTCCTATCCTCCAAAATTCAACAAGAAATATGGAGAAAAACAGGAATCATCTCAACTGTTGGGATGAGCAATGCAAATCCCCTACTCGCTAAACTGGCTCTAGATAATGAAGCTAAAAAAACAAAAACAATGCGGGCAAACTGGTCCTATGAAGATGTGGAAACAAAGGTATGGAATATTCCTTCCTTAACCGATTTCTGGGGAATTGGCAGTAGAACAGAAAAAAGATTACATAAACTAGGGATTCATAGTATTAAAGAATTAGCTGAGAGTAATCCAGATGATTTACAAAAAGAATTTGGCATCATAGGAGTCCAGCTTTGGTTTCATGCCAATGGGGTTGACGAGAGTAATATCCATCAACCGTATAAAGTACACTCAAAAGGAATTGGTAATTCGCAGATTTTACCACGAGATTATATTCATCAAGAAGATGTAGAAGTTGTCTTATCAGAAATGGCAGAACAAGTAGCGATTCGCTTAAGAAGACGACATAAAAAAACAAAACTCATTTCTATTTATATTGGTTTTTCAAAATATGAAATGAAATCCTCGCTTCATTGCCAAGAAGCCATTGAACCAAGTAATCAAACAGCCATCTTAACAAAAGCTGTCTTACAATTATTTCGCAAAAAATATCATAGCGGTCCTGTCCGTCAAATTGGAGTACGCTATAGTGACTTAGTAGATGATAAATATTCCATCATTTCATTATTCGATGATCCCATTCTCATGGAAAAAGAAGAAAAATTACAACAAACCATTGATGGCATTCGAGATGAATTTGGATTTTTATCGATTCAAAAAGGAACTTCCCTATTAGAAAGTTCGAGAAATATTGCTCGTAGCAAACTCATTGGAGGACATTCTGCTGGAGGATTGGAGGGATTAAAATGATTGATCGTTCTTATTTACCCTTTCGTTCTGCTCGCTTATATCAAGATCGAAAAATGGCAAAGTGGATGGGATTTTTCCTTTCTGAACATACAAGTGCATTAGAAGATGATGCAATTCCTATCCCTACACATACACAACTTAGTTTAGAAGAAAAATATTTATTATTAGGGCAACTGCATTTATATGCTTTAAAAGCTCATATTTCTATTCTTGAAAACAAGCAACTATTGCACTATACAGGTACATTAGAAAACCTCACTGCGACTAAATGTTTATTAAAACTCAGTAATGGTTATCAAAGAATTTTTATTGAGAATATTGTCTCTATTCAACAAGTAGAGGAGGAACAGAATGAATCAACAAGATTATTATCGTAATGAACTGCAAATGGATTATTTTAGTGAAGAGTATCGTCGTTTTGAAGAAGATTTTTATCGCTATTCTTCTCTGACGATTCCTCTGACTTTTTTAATCGATGATGTATTATTATCCATGACAAAATCGAATCGTCCTTATTTTAAGCTGAATGGGAAAAATGCATTGGATCATCAGGATCATTATTTTCTCTTTACAATTGAAGAAGAAGCGACTCAACCATCGATTCGACTCTATCGCTATCGTTGCGTTACTCATTCATTAGAACAATTAAAGACAGCGTATCTTTCACAACAACAAAAACAGCTCTCTCCTCATTAGGAAAGAGCTGTAATAATAGTACTAAATTGTAATATAATGCATCAAAAAAGACATAACACTCTCTTACACCTTGTAAGATTAGGCGTAAGAGTAGTCGTTATGTCTATTTTAAATATTTTGTTCTTTTAAAATTTACTTATTGTATATCAATTTTTCAGCATAATTTCTATTATGCAAAAGAAAAATCATCATGAGAAATTTTCCTCTATTTGTTGTAATTTCTCTTATTTTTATCCAATAAACCTAATCCAACAAGAATAGCTGTTGCTGCTGCACTAAAAATTTCAAACTCACTTCCAGTACCTGTTTTTGGTAATTCAGATTTTTGAATCTTATGTTCTAGCAATAGTTCTGGTGTTAGTTCTGATTTCGGTTGTGGTACTGGCTCCGGTCTTGGTTCTGGTTTCAGTTGTGGTACCGGCTCCGGTCTTGGTTCTGGCTTCGGTTGTGGTACTGGCTCCGGTCTTGGTTCTGGCTTCGGTTGTGGTACCGGCTCCGGTCTTGGCTCTGGCTTCGGTTGTGGTACCGGCTTGGATTTTGTATATTCCACAATCACTGTTGTATCAATTGTTGTTGGTGTAACTTGTACTGCATCCACTTTTGCTTTACTTGGTGCATCATAATTTTTAACAATTGGAGAATCTACTGCTTCCCAGTTTGCTTCACTCCATTTTCCTTCAGTTACTTTTCCTGTAACTTTATTTCTCACATTTGTTCGTGTAATGGTTGCTATTTGTTTAACAGTATCTGCAACTTCTTTTGTCTTATCCGCTGCATCTACATACTTAATTGTACGTGTAGCTGTTTTACTTTCAACTATATTTTCTGTTCCTTGCGTATACTCAATTACTTCTGTTACATCAGCTGTTGTTGGTGTAATTTGTACTACATCCACTTTAGTTTGGCTTGGGGAATTATAGTTTTCAACCCTTGGAGAATCTACTGCTTCCCAGTTTGCTTCACTCCATTTTCCTTCAGTTATTACTCCTGTGACTTTGTTTCTCACATTTGTTCGTGTAATGGTTGCTGTTTGTGTAACAGTTTCTGCAACTTCTTTAGTTTTATCAGCTGCATCTACATACTTAATTGTACGTGTAGCTGTGTTATTTTCAACTATATTTTCTGTTCCTTGCGTATACTCAATTACTTCTGTTACATCAGCTGTTGTTGGTGTAACTTGTACCGCAACCACTTTTGCTTTACTTGGGGCATTATAGTTTTCAATTGTTGGTGATTTAACTTC
>NZ_CAUPZT010000068.1:0-6160 GCF_963515615.1 uncultured Granulicatella sp.
AAAATGGAGATACTGTAACAGTCATTAAAGACTTAAAAGTTAAAGGTGCTCCAAAGGATATTAAACAAGGAACTCGTGTGAAAAACATCCGTATCGTAGAAGGCGATCATAATATTGATTGTAAAATTGATGGTTTTGGTGCGATGAAATTAAAATCAGAATTCGTTAAAAAAATTTAATGAGTTAAAGAAGCTAGGGAATATCTCTAGCTTTTTTCTTATTCTTTAAAAAACTTAAAAATATTTCAAAAGAAGTTTGACGGAAAAATTTTCAGCGAATATAATGGAGAGGAATACGAATTAAAGGATGGAAAAATTTACGTGACTCAACAAAAAGTGGTGCAAGAAATCAAAGGAAATCCGAAAAATAAGCGTGTAGGCTCCATTGATGGATTAAAAGGGATTATGATTCTTGCTATTATCATATATTATTATTTTCAAAATTATTTACCGGGTGGTTTTTTAGCAGTTAATACCTTTTTTGTAATAGGAGGGTATTTAGCATTTCGAGATAATAAGCACTTATTTCATAAAAAGCCTGTTGAATTAAAACTGTCTTCAAAACTTTCTCGTTTATGGCTTCCTATGTTATTTATGATTGTAGGAGTTGTCGCATTTTTATTTATTGCATTGCCGGATCAGTTGAAAAATATACGAATGATGTCACTTTCATCATTAGTGTTTTTTAATAACTACTATCAAATTATTAATCAGCAATCTTATTTTATACAATCGATTAATCCAAGTCCGTTTGTTCATTTATGGTATGTATCATTATATTTACAGTTAATGTTACTGGCAACAGTCATTCGTAAAATTTTTAATCGATTAAACTTACTTCGAATGCAGGAAAGTGTTGTATTAATGGTATTAAGTATCTTGTCAGCTATTGCAATGAGCTTACTTTATGTGATTCAACAAGATCCTTCTTATCTGTACTATGCAATTGGTACTCGTATATTTGCATTTTTATTTGGAGGAGTGCTTAGTTATTTTACTGAAGGGAAATTATCCCTTCCGTTATCAAAATCAATAGTTAGTATTGTAGTAACTCAAATAGTTGGATTAGTGAGTTTTCTCATCATGATATGGATGATGTTAACGTTTAATGGGATTCAAGCGGAAACCTATTTATATGGAATGCAATTATTTGCTCTAATATCTGCCTTGTTTCTATGGGCAGGCTTGTATGAAAATTCTTTAATGAATTTCTTCTTAAGATTTAGAGGGTTTACAATTTTTGGAAGAAGAAGTTTTTCATACTATTTATGGTTTTATCCAATTCATATGTTTGCCCCTTATTTCCAAAAGGAAGATGCTTCTTCTGTAATTCATTTAGCCAGTCAATTTATACTCATCATTTTATTAGCAGAAGTAACTTATCGAGTGTTTGAAAAGAAATCATGGAGTATTCCAATAGGTCAGTCATTTAATTTATTAAGTATTCCAGAATTTCTATCAAAAGAAATGCAACCAACTAAAAAATTATTAGGAATAGGATTTTCTTTCACTTATGTGATTTTAATAGGACTTGCAATGGTAGGATTTTTCCAATCTTCTACAGAAACAAATTTAGTCGCTCAACAATTGGAATCGGTCATTAAAAGAAATCAAGAATTAATTGAACATACGACAGCAGAAGAAAGTACTACAATTAATCCGAATAAAGAAATCGAATTAAAAGAACAAATTGCTCAGGAGTCTGTAACTTTTGTAGGAGATTCGATTTTACTAGCGGCTGCGGATAAGGTTCAAGAACTATTTCCAAAAGCAACGATTGATGGAAAGGTTGGAAGACAATTATATTCTAGCCCTGCAACATTACAAGAATTGATTGCTAAAGATAAAATGGCTAATCGAGTGGTAACTTTATTAGGGACTAATGGTACATTTTCTCAAAAACAATTAGATGAATATATTCGTATCCTTGGAGAAGAGAGAGAGTTATACTTTGTTACGATATTCGCGCCTGTAAAATGGAATAATGAAGTGAATCAACAATTATTAGAGGCAAAAACACGACATGCAAATGTTCATATTATTGATTGGTATGAATTTGCAAAAAATCATGCCGATTGGTTTTATGAGGATAAGATTCATCCGAATAATCAAGGAGCTGAGGAATTAGCAAGGTATCTATTAGATTCCATTACTCAAATTAAAATGAATCAATAAGAAAAATATTGTAAAACACTTTTAAAGGCATTTCTTTGTTTTTAAAGGTGTTTTTCCTTTGTTTTAGAGAAAAAATGAAAACAGCTGTGAAAAAGTGTACTTATTCTATATAAAAGCAATGTGATTAAATGAGCTAAAATACTTGTGGAAACTTAAACGGTTTGGTATATTAAAGGTAAATGCAAAAGGAAAGAGGAAATTGTTTGCAAAGTGCTAGTCACAGTCTTCGATTAATGGGAGCGTCTATTACATTAACGATTTTTCATAAGAATGCGCAACAATTATTGTTACAGAGTGAACAACTGTTGCATCTCTATAAAAATCGTTTTAGTGCGAATGATGCTGATTCTGAACTAATGGAGGTTAATTTACAAGCTGGGAAAAATGCCGTTCGAGTTCATCCAGATTTGTTTGAATTAATTGAGTTAGGGAAGAAACATAGTATTGCAGTGAATAGTCATCTCAATATTGCGATTGGGCCATTAGTTCAAACATGGAGAATTGGTTTTTCGGATGCTAAACTTCCTTCAAAAGAAGAAATTCAAACTTTATTACAAATAACGAATCCTGAGGATATCGTATTGGATCACTCAAAACAGGAAGTTTATTTATCCAAAGTTGGAATGAGAATCGATTTAGGAGCTTTAGCGAAAGGATATATCGCCGATAAATTAAAAGAGTTTTTGGAGGAACAAGGAGTTCAATCAGGAATGATTAATTTAGGTGGAAATATTCTTACAATTGGAGAAAATCCAACATACCAAAGACCGTGGAGAATTGGAATTCAAAATCCAATATTAGATAGAGGAGAACACGTTGCAGTAATAGCTATATCAGATGCTTCTGTGGTAACTTCAGGAATATACGAAAGACAATTAGTGGTGGATGGGAAAACGTATCATCACATTTTTGATCGAAAAACAGGTTACCCGATGGAAACAGAAGTTGCAAGTTTAACAATTGTAGCAAAAAAATCAGTAGATTGCGAAATATGGACGACTCGTTTATTTGGGCAAAATCCATATAACATTATAGAAGAAATCGAACAACAACCTGGACTGGAAGCATTTGTGATTACAAAAAATCAAAAAATGATGTATACATCTGGAATTCAATTCGTTTAATCAGAGATGTATAGAAAGGAATTGTTATGACAAAATTTATTGCACTTGTAGGAACAAATTCACAACGTTCTACAAACCGTACTTTATTACAATATATGCAAAAACATTTTGCAAAAAAAGTTGAAATTGAATTAGTGGAAATTAAAGATCTTCCATTATTCAATAAACCAGCAAACAAACAAGTTCCAGAACTTGCAAAAGAAATTGCTGCTAAAATTGAAGCTGCTGATGGAGTAATTATTGGAACACCAGAATATGATCACGCTATCCCAGCAGTATTAATGAGCGCATTAGCATGGTTATCTTATGGCATTCATCCATTATTAAATAAACCAGTTATGATTACAGGAGCATCTTATGGTACATTAGGTTCTTCACGTGCTCAATTACAATTACGTCAAATTTTAGACTCTCCAGAATTAAAAGCAAATGTAATGCCAGGATCTGAATTTTTATTATCTCACTCACTTCAAGCTTTTGATAAAAAAGGTGATTTAATTGATTTAGATACAATTAAGAAATTAGATGCCCTATTTGATGATTTCCGCTTATTTGTTAAAATCACTCAAAAATTAAGAAGTGCTCAAGATTTATTACACAAAGAAGCAGAAAACTTTGATTGGGAAAATATTTAATACCACAAAAAGAGAGGGAAATACATTATGAAATTTGTAGGGCTTGTAGGTTCAAACGCTGAACTATCATATAACCGTAAATTATTACAATTCATTCAACGTAAATTTAAATTAAAATTTGAATTAGAAGTTTTGGAAATTGATGAAGTACCAGTATTTAATCAAGATGAAAAATGGGATGACAGTTTCCAATTACGTTATTTATATAACAAAATCACTCGTGCTGACGGTGTTATCATTGCAACACCAGAGCACAATCATACCATTACAGCATCACTAAAAAGCGTGTTAGAATGGTTATCTTACAAAGTACATCCATTTGAAAATAAACCAGTTATGATTGTGGGTGCTTCATACCACGATCAAGGAACATCACGTGCGCAAGTACATTTACGTAAAATTTTAGATGCTCCAGGTGTAAATGCATATACTTTGCCAGGAAATGAATTCTTATTAGGAAAAGCTAAAGAAGCATTTGATGAAAATGGAAATATCACGAATGAAGGAACAGTGAAATTCTTAGAATCTTGCTTAGATAACTTTGTAAAATATGTGGGGGTAGTTTCTAAATTGAAAAAACCAAAACCAATTGCTCCAGAAGATTTATATTGTACAAATCCAATTGCAACAACGATTCAAGGCGTTGACCCAGATGATCCAGATTGGGTAGAAAAAGCAGCAGAACTCGTTGGTGCTGTATCAGGAGACACTTATGTTAAATTAGACCACGGTATCTTAACAGTTAACCAAATTGATATGTTCTTAAAAGCAATGCCATTTGAGTTAACATATGCAGATGATAACAACCAATTCTTGTATTATAATAATGCTCACCAAGAACCAAGCACAATGTTTGGTAAACGTGTACGTGTTCAATCGGGTAGCAGATTAGGAACTGTGCATGCTTCATTACCACCAGCAAGAATGAAAAACGTTGAGTGGGTTGTAGGTGTATTACGTAATGGTGACCAAGAGTACGTTCGTACAATTGTTCCGGGACAACCAGAAGGAGTTATTAATACTCATAACTATAAAGCAATGTACTATCCAGATGGTTCATATGCAGGAATTAACGAAATTATCTTTAACTTCCAACCATGGTTAGATTGGTATTTAGAAACAACTGGTCAACGTTTAGTTGGAGGAAATGCTCCAGCTGCAGGAGGACATGGTTCTCATGGAAGTGCGGATGCAACTTCAGGTGCTTCATCTGATACTCCAAGTCATGGCGCAGCAGACGCAACTTCAAGTGCAAGTAACTAATTTAAACTAAAAGAGGCAAGCGAGAAAATCGCTTGCCTTTTTCGTGTTTAATTAAAATATTGCTTTAATAGTTGTAATTCGAACGGATTTAAAGGACGATACTCCCCTGGCTCAAGAGAAGAATCAAGTACAAACTTACCGAAACGAATTCTTTTAAGGAAAGTAACTTTAACCCCAACACATAAAAACATCTTTTTGATTTGATGAAACTTACCCTCTGAAATAATAACTGAAGCTTTACTAAATGAAGGTGAAGCTTCAAGAATTGATAATTTAGCAGGTTTACAAATGGTTCCGTCATGAAATATAATTCCGTCGTGAAATCTTTGAATACAAGAACTGACTAAAGGGCCATTGACTTCGACATAATATTCCTTTTCAATATGTTGAACAGGATTTAATAAGCGATAGCCTAAAGGACCATTGTTAGTAATGATTAGAAGTCCTTCTGTATCTCTATCTAAACGACCGATAGGATATAATCCTTCGACATTTTCATTTTTAAATAAATCAATAACTGTAGGAAGTTGAGAATCGGTGGTAGCAGTGATGACTCCTTTAGGTTTATTTAGTAAATAATACTTTTGGGAGTTATCTTCCATTCGACTTCCTTGAACAGTAATCACTTGAATTTGAGGATCAACATTATTACTTACATGAGTTGCGGGAGTTGAATCGATTAGTACTTCGCCAGAAGAAATTAATTTTTTCATTTGTTTCCTTGATAAATCAAAATGCTTCATTAATAAATGCTCAAGACGCATAAAAACCTCCTCAATAAATATTCGAAAAAATTATAACATATTTTTTATGAAAAAGGGGTTGACGATGATATATATCTGTGTTAAATTATTAACCGTTGTTGCAAAACGACAAAAAATAACTCTGAAACAACTTTCAAAAAAATGAAAAAAGTTGTTGACAGTCAAAAACACCTATGATAGTATATAGGAGTTGTCGCGAA
>NZ_CAUPZT010000069.1:0-6120 GCF_963515615.1 uncultured Granulicatella sp.
TTTCTAAAGTTTTACAAGTATCGTATAATGTTTCACCTTTATTCACAGAAGAAGTCGCCACTTCAAAATTAATTACTTTTAATTTATGTTTATACTCTGCAATTTCAAAGCTATGTTTTGTACGAGTAGAATTTTCAAAAAATAAATTAGCTACATATAGGTCATCTCTACTTTCAACGTGCTTCCCATTTTTTAATTCTAATCCTCTTTGAATTAATTGGAACACTTCCTCATTTGTTAAATCTGACATTTTTACAATATTTTTCATAAAATTTCCTCCTCCTGTTTATAAAAAAATACCTTGTAATCTAAAGACTACAAGGTATCCTGATTTTATTTTTAAATTTAAGTTATTATTTGAATGATGATATAAAAACTCTATACTCAAATAAGCTTGTAACGTTAAATTCAATCCCTTGTTAGCCTCTCTGGACTATTTTAAAAAGATATTCTATTTATTTCTTTTTGTTACGAAACATTACTGACTAATAAAATCTTTTTGCGACATCAATTCCTTTCATTTGAGAATGAGTTGCTCATCAAAAAGTTATAAATTCTTTGCTGACCTCTCTGGATCACATTAAAGATGAGTTATTCAAATTGTCAACAGTATAAAGGAATTTTTTCCCTTTGTCAATTAGGAAAAACGATTTTTTTCAACAAAAAAAAGACTTTTCGAGGTAGCATGAGTACTAGAAGCTACTTTAGCTTCTAGTACAAGGAAAATTTGAGACCTTAGGTTCAAATTTTAGCCAAGAGACAGCTCCGCTGGCTACTGGCGTCCTCTGCTACAACAGACAAAGTCTCATTGCTAACGGACTCTCATCAAATCACGCCAAATTAAAAAGACTTTTCGAGGTAGCAAGCGTAAGAGTAGCCACGTTGGCTACTCTTACTCGGGGAAAATCGAGACCTTAGGCTCGATTTTTAGGCATGAGATTCGCCTTGCGAAGCTGCTGCCGTCCCTTGCTACATCAGATAAAGTCTATTTTAATCCTTAATATCCTTTTTTGACCTTCCCTTTCCATGCATCATATCCATTTTTCAAAATGAAAATATTCGAATAACCCTTACGTTTTAAACGATACGCTGCTCTTCCAGAAATCGTCATCCCTTGCTCATATAAATAAATCGGTTGATCTTTTCTCAACTCAAACATGCGATCTTTAAATTGAGAATAAGGAATATTTCTAGCTCCTAAAATATGTCCCGCTCTAAACTCATCTTTTTCACGTAAATCAATCAATTGAACATGACGTAAATCTTTACTAAATTCTTCAGAATCTAAAGTTTCAGCCGAACTACGACGCATCCAAAATAATACCGCAATATACGCAACATATACTGCTAAAATACTCCAAACAATCCAAAATAACATATTATACTACCTCTCTTATTATGATTTTCCAATTAATACTAATGAAGCTGCTCCAATAACTCCAGCATCATTTCCTAATTCAGCCAATGCTAAAACCGTTGAATCCTTAATTGGAGGGAAAACATTTTTTTCAAATTCTTCACGAACACCTGTTAATAAAAATTCTCCAGCAGCACTCACCCCACCACCAATCACAATTCTTGATGGATTTAAGATATTGGCAATATGAGAACATGCTACACCTAAATATTCGGAGAAATGACGAATCACAATTAATGCTAATCTATCTTGCTCTTTTGCTAAATCAAAAACATCTTTTGCAGTAACTAGTTGTCCATCATCAATTCTTGCTTTCAACTCTGAATCTCCAGCATATTGTTCTGCATAGCGACGAGTTAAATTCACAATACCAGTTGCACTTGCTACAGTTTCTAGGCAACCTTTTTTACCACATGTACAAGCAATTGGATCATCAAAATCAACGGCGATATGACCTAGTTCACCACCAGCACCACTAAATCCATGGATTAATTGGTTACCAGCAATGACTCCACCACCAACACCAGTTCCTAGTGTTACAAAAACAACATCTGGTTCATTATTTCCTGCTCCAACCCATTTTTCTCCTAGAGCAGCCACATTCGCATCATTATCAATGTAAAAAGATAAACCTAGTTCTGATTCAATTTGTTGCTTAATCGGTTGTAATGTTTTCCAGTTTAAATTATATGCACCAATAACAGTTCCTTCTTGGCGATTCACTACACCTGGAGAACCCATACCAATTCCTAAAAAATCTTCCTTTGTTAACCCAAGTAACTCAAAATGATGTTTAATCGATTGAATAATATCTAGTACAATATGGCTTCCTTCATCCAAAATATTTGTTGGAATAGACCATTTTTCTTGAATCTCACCATTTTGCGTTAAAATAGCAAATTTAATTGAGGTACCTCCTAAATCAATTCCGATAATTTTTTTATTCATATTCTTCACCTCATAAAACGTATTCATGTTATTTATAGTATATCAGTTAATATAATGATTTCATAGTACTACTTTTTTTGTACCTATGAAAAATAAGACCATAAATACAATAGTATATAGACCAGCAAAAATAACTCTTTGATAAACTTTTGTATATCGATCACCACTAAATGAAAAAATAGCTGTTGCTAAATAACCACCAACTAAGCCACCAATATGTCCATACAAATCCACTCTACTTAATAAAAAACTTGAAGCTAAATTCATGATCAATAAAGCCTTATATTGCATCCCTAATTCCTTGAAAAATCGAATATATCCATGTTTTGTAGATAAATATAAGATAATACCAAATAAGCCAAATAAGGACGTACTTGCACCAGCTGAAATGGACGGACTAAAAGCAAAACTTGCGACATTTCCTATGATTCCACTTAATAAATAAATGATAAAAAATCTTCCTGAACCAATAATACTTTCCAATTGATTTCCTAAAAAATATAAAAAGATACTATTCATTAAAACATGTTCCAAACCAATATGTAAAAATATTGGAGTCACAAATCGCCAATATTGATGCAGAAAGACAATATAAGGATTATATTTTGCACCATAATAAACTAATACGGACGGATTAGTGGATCCTCCACTTACTGTCATTAATAGAAATAAAATAATTTGAAGTAATAAAAATCCATTCGTTACTGTTAAATTTTGAAGAATCAATCGCTTATATCTTTCTTTTTTCCAATAATTCATTTACGTGAATCACTCCTTCTATTGTAATTAACCATTCTACGGGAATATCAAATTTTTCAACATCCCATAGTGCCGTTTCATAGACTTGTTCCATATAGGCTAAACTCACTGTATCATATTCCCCTTGAGATA
Organism: uncultured Granulicatella sp.; assembly: GCF_963515615.1. Taxonomy (GTDB): domain Bacteria; phylum Bacillota; class Bacilli; order Lactobacillales; family Aerococcaceae; genus Granulicatella. Next base: position 3,257 of record NZ_CAUPZT010000069.1, read on the forward strand.
AAAAACAATCATAATATCCGCCACCAAAGCCTAAACGTTCTCTCTTTTTTGAATAGGCAAGACCTGGAACAATGACTAAATCAATTTCCTCTTCATTCACCCAAATTGGATCGATAGGTTCTTCTATTCCAAACGAATTCTTCCCAAATTCAGTTTGAGGATACCAATAAGCAAAACGCATTTGACGATTCAAAAATGTGATTGGAACGACAATCTGTTTCCCTTGATTTCTCGCTAATGTCACAATATTCTCAGTCGAAAATTCTATCTCCATAGATTTTGTTAATGCAATTATTTTGGCTTCTTTCCATTGCGGAATTTCAGAAAGATAACGAATCACTTGAGTTTCTTGTAACTTTCGAGATTCTTTTGTGAGATTCATTAATACAGTTTTCGCTATCTTTCTAATCTCTTGTTTATTACCTACTTCAAAATGAATTGCCCTATTTTTTTCTTTTTCCATAAATTAATCCTTTTTCTTTTTTGTTAAAGGTAATGTAATACGAAAAATTGAACCATGATTTAGTACAGTTGAAACAGAAATTTCACCATTATAGCTTTCCGTTAATTCTTTTGCAATCGATAATCCTAAACCATTACCGCCTCTTTCTCTAGAACGAGCTTTATCCACACGATAAAATCTTGAAAATATCTTTTTACGATCCTCTTCCGTCATCCCCATTCCAAAGTCTTGTACAGCAATTTCGACATGTTCCTCTCCTTTTGACAAGCTAATAATAATTTCCTTACGATCTAATGAGTATTTAACTGCATTATCCATTAAAATAATGACTACTTGCTCAAAATGATTTAAATAAATTGGAACCCATAATTGTCGTTTCAAATCATCATCAAATACAAATGTAAAATCAGGATACAATACTTCAAAATTATGAACGACTTGTCTAACAACATCCGTTACATTAGTCGTAGCATCTTTATATTGTTCCTTTACTTGAGGAGCCCTTGATAAATCTAACATTTCTTGTACTAAAGTTTTCATTCTTCCTAATTCAAATAGTGAAGCTTGAAGGGATTCTTCTAAAACTTCTGGATCATCTTTCCCCCAACGGTTTAATAATTTTAAATGCCCTTCTACTATGGCAACAGGTGTTCTTAATTCATGAGAAACATCTTCTACGAAATGTTTTTGTTGTTCGATATAAAAACTAATTTTATCTAATAATTCATTAAAATGCTTTGACACGATTGTAAACTCATCATTTTTATTCGAAATACTTAAACGTTTAGTCGCAATATTCTCTTCACTAATCGATGAAATAATTTCTTGAATTTTTTTAATGGGTTTTGTCATTTGATTTGATAAAAAATACCCTAATGCAATAGCAAGAAACATAGATACTGCAATCGCATAAATGGCTAATTGATTTAAATCTTGATTTAATTGCTGCGTATTTACTAAGCGATTGGTAATCGATAAATATCCTAATAACACTCTCGTCTTATTTGATAAAATAGGAACTGATGATTGAACAATTTTTTTACCATTTTTTAAAATTTTTATTTGTGTTTTCGATTCTGTTCCAATAGCTTCTCCATCATTCCATGTTTGAGTTTTAAAAATTTCTTTTCGATTCGTACCAAAGACTTGTACATTAAACTGCTGATCATTTGTATAAAATTTCTTTTGGTAGATCCCATCTTTATCTTTTTGATAACTATTATTTTGATTTAAAACAGCTAAAACATTTGCAGCTGTAATGGGAGATTCATACTCTGATAATTTTTCATTTAATTGTTCACGGTATTTTTCCGTTAGTGCTACTTCTTGACTTTGATAATGTTGTATTTCAAATCCTATAAATCCAACAATTACCATTATTAATAGTAAAAAAATAGTGGTCGAAATAATCAACCACCATTTTTTTCCAACGGAAGTTTCTTCATGTTTTAACTTCATGATTTCCTCCATTATGTCTGATTAACGACGCATTACATAACCTGTTCCTCGAACAGTTTGGATGTAACTTTCACGACCTGGAACGTCAATTTTATTTCTTAAATAACGAATATATACATCAATTACATTTGTTTCAACTTCCATTTTATATCCCCATACTTCGTTTAATAAAACTTCTCGAGATAAAACAACATTAATATTTTCCATTAACATTAATAATAATTCATATTCTCGTTTTGTTAAATCTACTAATTCTCCATTACGACGGACTGTACGGTTTTCTTTTTCAATGACTAAATCACGATATTCTAAAATCGTTTGTTTTTGCACACGCGCTTCTTCTTCGATGCTTAGTCTTCTAAACAATGCACGAATTCTCGCTAAAATCTCTTCAATTTCAAAAGGCTTCACAACATAGTCATCAGCCCCTTGATCTAAACCAGTCACTCGATCCATTACAGAATCTCTGGCAGTCATAATAATAATTGGAGTTTTCTTTACTTGGCGAAGACGACGTACAACTTCTAATCCATTTAGTTCTGGTAACATTAAATCTAATAAAATAACATCCCAATCTTCATCCGTTGCTGATTGAAGTCCACTACGTCCATCAAAACAAATTTTCGTTTCATATCCTTCATGCTGTAGTTCTAATTCCACAAAACGTGCTAAATTTTTTTCGTCTTCAATAATTAAGATTCTTTGTTTCATTGACATGGATACACCTCACCCTAATATTCTTTAATATTCACAGTTATCATAACACATTATTTATTTCCATTATAGCCCTTCCATAAAAAAAACACCATCATAACGATTTTATTTGACTTTTTACCGGTTTTCTTATGATAACTTTTAAAGGATACTGAAAAATTCATTGATGAACTAAAAAAGAGGCTGGGCAAAAAGTCTCAAAAATAGAAGAAAGCACTATAAAATTCTG
>NZ_CAUPZT010000070.1:0-5947 GCF_963515615.1 uncultured Granulicatella sp.
AAACAACAGTTGACAGTATGTCTTTTCCTCTCTAAACTATAAAAGAGTAGAATGTTTGGAGGTGAAGAAGTGGATAAAACAATATTTCAATCCGTAAGATTTTTAACAGGAGTCGGACCTAAAAGAATGGAACCATTACATGACTTAGGAATTGACACCATCTATGACTTATTAACACATTTTCCATTTCGATACGAGGACCTTCAAGTAAGAGATGTTTCAACCATTATGGATCAAGAAAAAGTGACATTGGCAGGAATTATTGTAACAGAACCAGTCGTTCATTATTATGGATTTAAGAAAAACCGAATTTCCTGTCGAATGGCGATTGGAGAACAAGTCATCCAAGTCTCCTTTTTTAATCAACCCTATTTGAAAAATAAGTTAATCCAACATCAAGAATGTATTATTTTTGGAAAATGGGATGCCAAACGCTCCACTTTAATGGGGATGAAAATTATTTCAACTAAAGAAGATATAGAGGAAACGTCCAATTTTGAAGCGGTATACCGAACAAATAAATCCATTCGACAAAGTACATTATTGAAATTGATTCAAACAGCTTTACCACTGTATAAAGAAAATATTCCGAATCCACTACCAGCTTCCATTCAGAAAAAAAGACAATTACTATCGCATCCAGAAGCTGTGGAAGGAATGCATTTTCCAAAAGATGAACCTCATTCAAAACAATCTAGACAGCAATTAGTATATCAAGAATTATTTTGTTACCAGTTAAAATTACAAAGTTTAAAAAAGAAAAGGCATCATTCAAAACAAGGACAAAGTATTTTATATGAAAATACCGCATTAAAGGCGTTTATTCAAACATTACCGTTTACATTAACAGAAGGACAAAAGAAAGTAGTCAATGAAATTTGCTATGATTTAAGAGCTCCGTATGAAATGAGTCGATTATTACAAGGAGACGTTGGAAGTGGGAAAACGGTTGTTGCTACAATTGCAATGGTAGCAACTGCTTTAACAGGAAAACAAGCATGTTTAATGGTTCCGACAGAATTATTAGCAGATCAACATTACGAAACCATTTGTGCTTTAACGAAAGAAACAGAACTCAAAGTTGGAAAACTTACCGGAACTACAACTTTAAAAGAAAGACGTCAGTTATTAGAACAATTACAACAGGGAGAACTCCAACTCTTAGTGGGGACCCATGCTTTATTCCAGGAAGATGTCATTTATCACGATTTAGCGTTTATTGTCATTGATGAACAGCATCGTTTTGGAGTGAAGCAAAGATCACAATTAGCTCAAAAAGGAATAGGAGTAAATGTGTTGCAAATGACAGCAACTCCAATTCCAAGAACATTAGCCATTACGACTTTTGGTGAAATGGATACATCCATCTTAAATGAAGCTCCTAAAGGAAGACAGCCGATTCAAACTTTTTGGGTTAAAGAACAAGAGTTAGAAAAAGTATATGATTATATCGAAAAACAAGTCCAATCAGGAAGACAAGCTTATGTCATCTCTCCTTTAATTGAAGAAAGTGAAAATTTAGATGTTCAAAATGCGACTGAAATTTATGAAATGATTTCTAAACGATTTGAAAATCGTTTGTCGGTAGGATTATTGCATGGACGGTTAAAAAGTGATGAAAAAGAAAGTGTCATGACTGCTTTCCAAAAGAATGATGTGCAAGTACTAGTTTCTACAACTGTTATTGAAGTAGGTGTAGACGTACCCAATGCTACTGTTATAGTCATATTAGATGCGGATCGATTTGGATTAGCTCAATTACATCAGTTAAGAGGACGAGTAGGACGTGGTGAACATGCCTCTACGTGTATTTTGATTGCATCTCCTAAAACAGAGCAAGGAAAACAACGAATGCAAATTATGTGTGAGTCAACAGACGGATTTTACCTGAGTCAGAAAGACTTAGAATTACGTGGGTCAGGTGACGTTTTTGGGTTACGACAATCAGGAATCCCAGAGTTTAAAGTGGCTGACATTGTACAAGATTATGATATACTAGAACAAGCAAGAGAAGATGCTATTACATTTGTCATCGAGGAAGAGGACAGTGTAGATTATAAAGAAATACAAGAATTTATCGAACAAACAAGTCGTGAAACGGAGGAAATTGTAAATGGTTAGAATTGCCATTGATGCGATGGGTGGAGACAACGCTCCTAAAGAAATTGTAGCAGGTGCTATTCAAGCAGCAAAAGAATATCCAGAAAATGAATTTCAATTATATGGGAATCAAGAAAGTATCCAAGCGGTGATGACAGAAACATTGCCGAATATTAGAATCATCCATTGTAGTGAAAAAGTAACGAGTGAAGATGAACCCGTAAAGGCAGTTCGTCGAAAAAAAGATGCTTCCATGGTAGTTGCAGCTCAAGCTGTGAAAGACGGTGAAGCAGATGCTCTATTTTCAGCAGGAAATACTGGTGGATTATTGGCAAGTGGTTTATTAATTGTTGGTCGTATTAAAGGGATTGACCGCCCAGGATTAATGCCAGTATTACCCGTTGTTGGAAAGGAAAATCGTCAATTTATTTTAATGGATGTGGGAGCAAATGCTCAATGTAAAGTACAAAATTTAGAACAATTTTCAGTCTTAGGTTCTTACTATGCAAAATATGTATTAAATATTGATAATCCAACAGTTGGTTTATTAAATAATGGGACTGAAGAAGGTAAAGGGAATGATTTAGTAAAAAGTGTGTATCCACTTCTTCAAGAAAATTCATCGATTAATTTTGTCGGAAATGTTGAAGCAAGAGAAATTTTAAGTGGAATTGCAGATGTTGTTGTAACAGATGGTTTTACAGGAAATGCAGTTTTAAAAACGATTGAAGGTACAGCTTTAACAATGATGAGTTTATTAAAGGAGAATATTTTAAGTCAGGGTATTAAGGGGAAACTGGGTGCTTTATTATTAAAGGACACTTTCCGTTTATTGAAAAATACTTTGGATTATTCTCAATTTGGTGGGGCTGTTTTATTTGGATTGAAGGCTCCTGTGGTGAAGGCGCATGGTTCTTCTAGTGCAAGTAGTGTTTATTTTGCGATGAAGCAAATTGATACGATTGTTCGAAGTGGTGTAGTGAAAGATTTGGTTGACTATTTTGAGGAGAAGTAGAAATAGACTTTGCTTTATAGTAGCTAAGGACGGCAGCAAACAGCTTTGCTGTTTCATGCCTAAAAATTGAGCCTTGGTCTCAATTTTTCGTGTGATATAAAAAAGTGACGTGCTGTTGTTGCAGACGTCACTTTTTTCGTTGATTATTTAAAAAATGTTGGGAATGTTAGTAGAATTGAAATAATCCATAACAATGCAAAAGTCCATAAACAAAAATGAATGATAGACTGATACGATTTTTTCTTTTGTGGGACATAGCCTTTTTTCTTTGAACGAAAACTATACAGAAAAAAGTCAAAATTTCCAGATTGAATGACTAATAAAGTTAAGCCAATAATTAAAAAAGGAAAACTTAGTAGTGTTAAAGTATTTCCAATATAAACAAAATCTAACATAGATTGATTTGTTAAGCTCGCATAAAGTAGAACGAGAATGGTAAGGATAAACGTAGTGCCTATTGAATAGAATAAGAGACGTTTCTTCAATTGGATACCTCCTCTTATTCTTTTGATGCATCTTCATCTTCAGTTTCATCTTCTACTTCCATCATTGGATAGTTTTTTTTAATGATATCCACTGTTTCATTAATGAATTTTCTCATGGCAAGATAAGATTTTAACATTCGAAGCGCATTTGAAATACTAAATGTAGCAAAAACACAACAAAAAATTGTTGAAAATTCCCAGCCACGAATAGGAAGTAGTATTACTGCTAAAAAAATAAAGAAACTAGTAATCAAAATTTCTAAAATAAAATGTACAATAAACTCTCTTGTACTCATCATAATAAAACCTCCCTAATAGTATTCCTTAAAAAAATCTTACAAGATTATAAGGAATTTTTCAAGTGATTTTTCTTGATTTTTTTTGACCAAATGAGTACTATAGTAATGTAGTTAGCACTTGAGTCGAAAGAGTGCTAAAAAATCAAGGAGGAATGAATATGTTAAAACCTTTAAAAGATCGTGTCGTTATTCAAATGGTAGAGCAAGAAGAAAAAACAGCGGGAGGATTATTTTTACCAACTGCAGCACAAGAAAAATTACAATTTGCTACAGTATTAGCGGTGAGTGAATTTACAGAAGAAAAAGATCGTCAAGTTCAAGTAGGAGACCGTGTAGTATTTGAAAAGTATACAGGAACTGAAGTTAAATTAGATGGTCAAGAATATATTATTGTAAAAGAACAAGATATTATTGCAATTGTACAATAAGAAAGTGAGGAACTGAAAAATGGTAAAAGATATTAAATTTTCGGAAGATGCAAGAGCATCGATGCTACGTGGAGTAGATATTTTAGCAAATACAGTAAAAGTAACTTTAGGACCTAAAGGTCGTAATGTTGTATTAGAAAAAGCATTTGGTTCACCATTAATTACAAATGATGGGGTAACCATTGCAAAAGAAATTGAATTAGAAGATCATTTTGAAAATATGGGAGCTAAATTAGTTGCAGAAGTAGCTTCTAAAACAAATGATATTGCCGGAGATGGAACAACAACTGCAACAGTTTTAACGCAAGCAATTGTTCGTGAAGGATTAAAAAATGTTACTGCAGGTGCAAATCCAGTAGGCATTCGTCGTGGGATTGAATTAGCGACACGTGCTGCTGTAGAAGAATTACACAAAATTTCTCGCCCGGTAGAATCAAAAGAAGCGATTGCTCAAGTAGCAGCGATTTCTTCTGGTTCTCAAGAAGTCGGTAGTTTAATTGCAGAAGCAATGGAAAAAGTAGGTAATGATGGCGTCATTACAATTGAAGAATCAAAAGGAATTGAAACAGAACTAGATGTTGTAGAAGGAATGCAATTTGATCGTGGCTACTTATCTCAATATATGGTAACAGATAATGATAAAATGGTTGCGCATTTAGATAATCCATTTATTTTAATTACAGATAAAAAAGTTTCTAATATTCAAGAAATTATTCCATTATTAGAACAAATCGTTCAACAAGGTCGTGCATTATTAATTATTGCAGATGATGTAGATGGAGAAGCATTACCAACATTAGTGTTAAATAAATTACGTGGAACATTTAATGTAGTAGCGGTTAAAGCTCCAGGATTTGGTGACCGTCGTAAAGCAATGTTAGAAGATATTGCTGTATTAACAGGTGCTCAAGTCATTACAGAAGATTTAGGCTTAGAATTAAAAGATGCTACTTTAGCACAATTAGGTACAGCTGGAAAAGTAGTTGTTTCTAAAGATAATACAACAATTGTTGAAGGAGCAGGTTCAAAAGAATTAATTTCTAATCGTGTAGCTTTAATTCGTTCTCAAGCACAAGATACAACAAGTGATTTTGATCGTGAAAAATTACAAGAGCGTTTAGCAAAATTATCAGGTGGAGTAGCTGTTATTAAAGTAGGTGCTGCAACTGAAACAGAATTAAAAGAGAAAAAATTACGTATTGAAGATGCTTTAAATGCAACACGTGCTGCTGTTGAAGAAGGAATCGTTTCTGGTGGTGGAACTGCACTAGTGAATGTTCAAAAAACAGTAGATGCTTTAGAATTAGAAGGGGACGAAGCAACAGGTGCGAAAATTGTTTCTCGTTCATTAGAAGAACCACTTCGACAAATTGCAACAAATGCTGGATTAGAAGGTTCTGTAATTGTGGCTCATTTGAAAGCTCAAGAGTTAGGAATTGGATATAATGCAGCAAGTGATGAATGGGTAAATATGATTGAAGCAGGGATTGTAGACCCTACTAAAGTAACTCGTTCAGCTTTACAAAATGCAGCTTCTGTATCTGCTTTATTATTAACAACAGAAGCAGTTGTGGCTGATAAACCAATTCCAGCTGCACCAGCAATGCCTGGAATGGATCC
>NZ_CAUPZT010000071.1:0-5861 GCF_963515615.1 uncultured Granulicatella sp.
TACTATGGAATGCAGCCAGTCAATATTCAACAGAAATTGATTTTTAAGACAAAGAAAAGACAGAATCGAATTTGATTCTGTCTTTTTTATACCCCAAAAACTTTCTATAGTAGTATGAGCATGATAAGCCAACAGGCTTATCACGCAGGAAATTTTGAGACCAAGGCTCAAAATTTAGTAATGAGACAGCGAAGCTGGCTGCTTACGTCCTAATACTACTATTTTAAGAAAGTCTATTAAATATTGTATACAAACTTCTTCAAGACCGTTTTCGTCAATCCATCCACATCATTTAACAATGCTGAACCATTACTTGTACGATCCACTAAACTTAAATCCATTGGACGAATCTCTTTCATTTCTCCATTTATCGAAACAATAACATATTCTTGTTTTGACGTAATAGTACCATCTAAATAAACAACACGGTGAGGATTACTCTTCAATTCTCGTAAGACCATTAATCCTCTCTTAGCTCTTGTAAGCATAGAAACCTCTAAAACATTAAAACGTTTCACCGCTCCACGTTGAGTCACTAAAAAGGCAGAAACAACTTTATGTTCTGGACTATAAACCATTGCTCCAGCAACAAAATCATCTTTTCTTAAATTAATCGCCTTCACTCCACTAGCAACAGTACCAACAACAGGAACTTCACTTAATTCATAACGTAAGCCAAAACCACAATGCGTTACAATAAAGATCTCTTGCTCTTGATTTGGAACAAGTTCAATCGCTACTACTTCATCCGTTGTTGTTTTTAACTTAATTGCATTACTTGTACGAGTTTTATATCCTCGATACGTATTAAATTCATTCAACGCAGTTTGTTTCACAAATCCTTCTTTTGTAAAGAATACAACAGTCCAATCTTGATACACTTCTGTACTATCTTTTTCCTTCACCATACCAGCTAAAATAGTTTCATTTGTCGCTAGAGAAATGGACTGGCTTAAATGATGCCCTACATCTTTCCATTTTGCCTCAGGAATTTCATGAACTGGTAAATGTAAATAATTCCCTTTAGACGTAAATAAAATTAAACTATCTAAAGTTGATACTTTTTGAACAAGTAAGACTTCGTCCCCTTCACGCAATCCATTCTCTTCAGGAGCACTTGAAGCAAACGAACGTGGACTAACTCGTTTGTAGTAACCTTGTTTTGTAGCAACTACATACACTTCTTCTTCCGGAATTAAAATCTCAGTTTCAATTTTAATTTCTTTAATTTCCGCTTGAATTTCAGTTAAACGAGGTGTCGCATATTTTTTCTTTAATTCACGTAATTCTTGTTTCATAACTTGTAATAACGTTTTTTCTGATTTCAAAATACTTGTTAAAGTCGCAACACGTTCATTTAAGTCTAATTTTTCTTCTTGTAAAATTGTAATATCTGTATTTGTTAAACGATATAATTGTAAACTGACAATTGCTTCTGCTTGTGTCATTGTAAAATCATAGGTTTCGACTAATTTTTCTTTCGCATCTTTTTTATCATTACTATTACGAATTAAAGCAATCACTTCATCTAAAATCGATAAAGCTTTCATTAATCCATCTACAATATGTAAACGATCTTGTGCTTTATTTAAGTCAAACTGAGTTCGTTTTGTAATGACTTCTTTTTGATGGGCAATATAAGAATCAAGTATTTTCTTCAATCCAACTTGCATTGGACGTCTAGCATCAATCGCAACCATATTGAAATTATAATTAATTTGAAGCTCGGTATTTTTTAGTAAATAATTTAAAATTCCTTCTGCATTTGCTTCTTTTTTCAACTCAATAACAATTTGTAATCCTGTACGGTCTGATTCGTCCCTTACTTCTGCAATGCCTTCAATTTTTTTATTTAATCGAATTTCATCGATTTTCTTCACTAATAATGCTTTATTCACTTCATAAGGAATTTCAGTGACAACAATTTGACTCTTTCCACCTTTAATGGCTTCAATGGATGTTTTAGAACGAACAACTACTTTACCTTTACCGGTTTCATACGCTTGTTCTAATTCATCGATTCCTTGAATAATCGCTCCAGTTGGAAAATCTGGACCCTTTACAAATTGCATTAATTCCTTAACCGTTGCTTTAGGATGATCAATGGTATGAATCGTTGCATCAATGACTTCACCTAAATTATGCGTTGGAATTTCAGTTGCATAACCAGCAGAAATCCCTGTAGCACCATTGACTAATAAATTCGGGAATCGAGCTGGTAAAACAGTTGGTTCTTCTTCTGTATCGTCAAAGTTTAATACAAAATCAACCGTTTTTTTGTCTAAATCTCGTAATAATTCTTCAGAAATTTTCGATAAACGAGCTTCCGTATAACGCATAGCTGCAGCTGGGTCTCCATCCATACTACCGTTATTCCCATGCATTTCAACTAAAACATCTCTTAATTTCCAATCTTGGCTTAAACGAACCATCGCTTCATAAACCGATGAATCCCCATGAGGATGATAATTACCAATTACATTACCGACAGTTTTAGCAGATTTTCTAAATTGTTTCTCACTCGTATTCCCTTCTACAAACATCGCGTATAAAATACGTCTTTGTACAGGTTTTAATCCATCTCGAATATCTGGTAAGGCACGATCTTGAATAATATATTTGGAATAACGTCCAAAGCGATCGCCCATTACATCTTCAAGATTTAACTCTTGGATATCTTGTTGCAAGCTCATATTATTCCTCCTCCATTAAAAGTGATAATTGTTCAACAGATGATGGAGAATTTATTTCTTCTTTTGTAGCTTTAGAAGCTTTTGGTTGTTCATTCACTGTTAAATGCCCTTCTGTTTCTAAAATACTCTTTCCATCTTCTAAGCTAAACTCCACGTGACTTTCAATCCATTTTCTACGTGGCTCAACTTTATTCCCCATTAATGTACTTACACGACGTTCTGCTTGAGCTTTATCATCGATGACAACACGAATTAGTGTTCTTGACTCAGGATTCATCGTTGTCTCCCATAATTGGTCCGCATTCATTTCACCAAGACCTTTATAACGTTGTAATAAGTAACCTTTACCAACTTTTTTAATTTTTTCTTCTAATTCTTTTTCAGTCCAAGCATATTCTACAACTTGTTTTTTACCAGTTCCTTTTGAAATCTTGAACAATGGAGGTAACGCTAAATAGACTTTTCCTGCTTCAATTAAAGGTTTCATATAACGATAGAAGAAAGTTAATAGCAATACTTGAATATGAGCTCCATCAGTATCCGCATCGGTCATAATGACAATTTTATCGTAATTACAATCTTCAATATTAAAGTCATTACCTACTCCGGCACCGATAGTATAAATGATTGTATTAATTTCTTCATTTTTTAAAATATCGGATAAAGATGCTTTCTCCGTATTAATGACTTTTCCTCGTAATGGTAAGATTGCTTGGAATTTACGGTCACGTCCTTGTTTCGCTGAACCACCCGCAGAATCTCCCTCTACCAAGTAAAGCTCATTCTTTTTAGGATTTTTCCCTTGAGCAGGTGTTAATTTACCAGATAGAAGTGTTTCTTTTTTCTTTCCTTTTTTACCATTACGGCTCTCTTCTCTTGCTTTACGACTCGCTTCACGTGCTTCTCTTGCTTTTAGAGCTTTACGAATTAATTCTTGAGCGATTTCACCATTTTCCGTTAAAAAGATTCCTAATTGTTCAAAAATCGTATTATCCACAATACTTCTTGCAGCAGGAGTTCCTAATTTATCTTTCGTTTGCCCTTCAAATTGTAAAATTTCTTCCGGAACACGTAATGAAACAATCGCTGTTAATCCTTCACGAACGTCACTACCTTCTAGATTTTTATCTTTTTCTTTTAATAGACCTACTTTACGAGCGTATTCATTAAAAGCTTTTGTTAAGGCAGTTTTCATCCCAACTTCGTGAGTTCCACCATCTTTTGTACGAACATTATTAACAAATGATAAAATTGTTTCAGAATAGCCATCATTATATTGGAAGGCAAATTCTGTTTCTACTCCATCAATCGTACTATTGAAATCTACAATTGGAGATAAAGTATCTTTTTCTTCATTTAAATATTGAATAAAATTACGGATTCCTTCTTCATAACAAAATACATCACTTGTATCCGTTCTTTCATCCGTTAATGTAATCGTTAATCCTTTTAATAAAAAGGCAGATTCACGTAAACGTTCTGCTAAAGTTTCATAAGACCAAACAATAGTTGAAAAAATATGTTTGCTTGGTAAGAAACGAACTGTTGTCCCAGAACCTTTACGATTTGTTTTTTCTTTTTTAATGGAACTAACTTTTTCTCCACCTGTTTTAAATGTTTGAGTGTATAATACACCATCACGTAATACTTCTACTTCTAACCAATCCGATAAGGCATTTACAACACTGGCTCCTACCCCATGAAGTCCTCCAGAAGTTTTATATCCACCTTGTCCAAATTTACCACCAGCATGTAAAACGGTAAAAATAACTTGAATGGTTGGAATTCCTGAAGCATGTTTTCCAGTTGGCATTCCACGTCCATTATCTCGAACAGATAGTGATCCATCTTTATGAATTGTGACATCAATCTTACTTGCATATCCAGATAAGGCTTCATCGACTGCATTATCAACAATTTCATAGGCAAGATGATGCAATCCACGATGGTCAGTTGAACCGATATACATCCCTGGACGTTTTCGAACGGCTTCTAATCCTTCTAGTACTTGAATTGAATCATCATTATATTGGTTAGTGACTTTACTCATTCACGACTCTCCTTCTTCCAATTTATAAAACATATCTACTCTATCATACTTAATTTTTCAAATATTGCAAGAATTCTTCCTATAACTCCTTAAAATCGTACTAATTTTTTTAAAATATGCTATAATCAGTGAGTATAAATTAAATTTAACGGATAAAGGAGAAAGAAATATCGATGCTATCCATTGTTTTAGGTGCTACGATGGCATATTTATTAGGATCCATTCCTTCTGGATTATGGATTGGACGTAAGTTTTTTCAAATTGATATTAGACAACACGGAAGTGGAAATTTAGGAGCTACGAATTCTTTTCGAATTCTTGGTAAAAAAGCAGGAACGATTGTTTTACTGATGGATCTTTTAAAAGGTTCGATTAGTGTTCTTTTGTTAAAACAGATGGATTTACATGGAGTTTCCCCACTGATTATTGCGTTATTTGCTGTAATTGGTCATACGTATCCATTATTTGCGAATTTTAAGGGTGGCAAAGCTGTTGCGACTTTTGCGGGAGTTATATTAGCGTATCAGCCTGTATTATTTCTAATTGGTTTAGGAATCTTTATTTTGACTTTAGCTATTTCAAAAATGGTAAGTTTTACAAGTATGCTTACTATTTCAATTGGTGTTCTTTTAACTCTATATTTTCAAGATATAGTTCTGACAATAATTGCACTACTTGCAGATATTTTTATAATTTATCGACACCGTACGAATGTTCAACGAATTTTAAATGGTACCGAACCTAAAGTCGATATTTTTAAATGGAATAATAAATAGAAAACGTAACAAAAGATAGGAATAAACAATTATTTTTGTTGGTGAGGTCGCCAGTAGCCTCTTCGAGTCTCTTGGCTAAAATTCGAGCCTTGGTCTCGAATTTTACCTGTAATGAAAGCTAGGGGCTAGCTTTCACTACTTTCACTACAAAAAAATTTTTTATTCCTATCTTTTATACTATAAAACGTAATTTCACAATAAAGTATTAATTCAATATTTCTAAATTTACGGGTTTATACTTTATAGGGTTGATGGAGAAATTTTACCAACCCTATTTGTCAAACAGCCTAAACTATTTACTCCAACAACTAAAAAAGGAATTAAGCAACCTGACGCTGCTTA
>NZ_CAUPZT010000072.1:0-5608 GCF_963515615.1 uncultured Granulicatella sp.
TTATCTTCAGGAATATCATATAAAACAGATAATGCTTGATCATACTCGCCTTGATTCACTAAAATTTCAGCTAATAAAATAGTCCAAGCAGATTCTTCAGGTTCAAATTGAGTTAATAATAGATATGCCTGTCTTGCTTCATCAAAAAATCCACTACTTGCACTAAATGCAGCTAAATCGATTAATTCTTCTATTTTGTCCTCAGTTACTTCATTCATAAATTGATGGAAAAGTGAATATACTTTTTCTAACTCTTGTTCTTCTAATGCATTTTGAATTTGTTCAACGATTGATTTCATAATTTCTCCATTTCTGTAGGCAATAAAAAAGGTGCTATATTGATTTAACTCTAATATAGCACCTTTATGAAATAGTTTCTATGAAAATATCATAATAAACTGATTAGTTTTTTACAGCATCTTTCAAAGCTTTACCTGCTTTGAATGCAGGAACTTTGCTTGCTTCGATTTGGATTTCTTCACCTGATTGAGGGTTACGTCCTTTACGAGCAGCACGTTCACGTACTTCAAAGTTACCAAATCCGATAACTTGTACTTTTTCACCTGCTTGTAATGCTTCTTGAATTGTTTCGAATAATGCATCAACTGCTGCTGAAACATCTTTCTTTGTTAATTGCGTTTTTTTAGCTACGCGATCTACTAATTCTGCTTTATTTGCCATGTTAGATTCACCTCCATCACATAAGAAATAATTCAGTAGTTATTGAGTGGTCCAATAATACTGGAAACCTTACTGTTGATTTCTAGACAAGTATACCATTTGATTGGCTGACTTTCAACGAATAATACTAGGATTTTATCATTTTCTTTGACGAACAATCATATGAATAGGTGTTCCTTCAAATCCAAAGGCAGCACGAATTCGATTTTCTAAGAATCGTTCGTATGAAAAGTGCATTAATTCTACATCATTTACAAAAACAACAAATGTTGGTGGTTGAATCGCTACTTGTGTCATATAATAAATCTTCAATCGATTTCCTTTATCTGTTGGAGTCGGATTCATTGCAATAGCATCCATTAATACATCGTTTAAAATCGATGATGAAATACGTTTAGAACGAACTTCATGAATTTCTTTTAATAATGGTGCAATTCTGACCAATCTTTGTTTTGTTTTAGCTGAAACGAATAAAATCGGCGCATAAGATAAGTATAGAAATTCTTTACGAATATTATCTTCAAATTCTTTAAATGTAGAATTATCTTTTTCCAAAGTATCCCATTTATTTACTAAAATGATAACACCTTTACCAGCTTCATGGGCATAGCCAGCAATTTTCTTATCTTGTTCTTGAATACCTTCTTCCGCATTCAAGACAACACAAACAATGTCACTACGTTCAATTGCTCTTAATGCACGTAAAACACTATATTTCTCAGTAGACTCGAAAACACGACCTTTTTTACGTATACCAGCTGTATCAATCATTTTAAAGATAGTACCTTCTTCGTCCGTAAAACTTGTATCAATGGCATCACGAGTTGTTCCTGCAACATTCGATACAATAACACGTTCTTCCCCTAACATGGCATTCACTAAACTAGATTTTCCTACATTTGGACGACCGATAAAACTAAAACGAATCACATCCGTATCGTCTTCTTCAGAATCATGTTCAGGAAAAGCCTTCACTGCAGCATCTAATAAATCTCCAAGTCCTAAACCATGACTTCCTGAAATTGGGAATGGTTCTCCAAACCCTAATGCATAAAAATCAAAAATATCTGATCTTAACTCTGGATTATCTACCTTATTTACAGCTAGTAATACAGGTTTATTAGTACGGTAAAGCATTTTCGCAATATGCTCATCCGTTGATGTTACACCTTCTTTAACACTTGTTAAGAAAATAATGACATCTGCTTCTTCCATTGCAATTTCAGCTTGCATACGAATATTTGACATAAATGGCTCATCTGTAATATCAATACCACCTGTATCAATAATATGAAATTGATGTCCTAACCATTCACCTTCAGAATAAATTCTATCTCTCGTTACTCCAGCAATATCTTCTACAATCGAAATTCTTTCACCAACAACTCGGTTGAAAATGGTAGACTTCCCAACATTTGGACGGCCTACAATCGCAATAACTGGTGTTGACATCAAAATTCCTCCTTTCTCAAAAAATGAGGCTGGGAGTTTTTCCCAACCTCACCCAAATTTAATAGTTTTAATTAGTCTTCAACAACTAATTCAGATAATTGATCCCCTAAACGATCGGCTAATGAAAAAGTTACATCTTCTTCAGATAATACATATTCTTCTTCCACAACTTCTTCAACTTTAGGTTTTTCAACAACTGGAGCTTCCTCTAAAGCTTTAATACTTAATGAAATACGTTTTTCAGCTTCATTTACATCTAACACTTTAACAGTTACTTCTTGTCCTACTTGAAGAACTTCCTGAGGAGTTGCAATATGTTTATGAGCAATTTGAGAAATGTGAACTAATCCTTCTACTCCAGGGAATAATTCAACAAATGCACCAAATGCTGCAAAACGTTTAACAGTACCAACTAATGTAGAATCAACCGCTGCACGTTCAGTAATATTATCCCATGGTCCAGCAACTGTTTCTTTAATAGATAGAGAAACACGACCTTTTTCAGCATCTAATCCGATTACTTTAGCTTCTACAGTTTGTCCAACTGCTAAGAAATCACTTGGTTTTGATACATGTTCATGAGAAATTTCAGAAACATGAACTAAACCGTCAATTCCACCTAAATCAATGAACGCACCAAAGTTTGTTAAACGAGCAACTTTACCTGTAACAATTGCTCCTTCATAAACAGCTTCTAGAGCAGAAGCACGTTTAGCTGCTTTTTCATTTGCTACGATTTCTTTACGAGATAAAATTAAACGATTATCACTTGGTAAAATTTCAACGATATCAAATAATAAAGTTTGTCCTTTAAATTGTTTTAAATCTGAAATAAAGTGGTCAGAAATCATTGAAGCTGGAACAAATGCTCGAACACCTGCATCGACTACTAAACCGCCTTTAACGACATCTTTAACAGTTCCTTCAACTTGTTCATGATTATCTGCTTTTGCTTGAAGTTCTTCCCAAACTTTACGAGCATCTACACGACGTTTAGAAAGTAAGAAGCTACCATTTTCTTTATCTTTAATCGGTTTAATAACTACTAAATCTAATACATCTCCCACTTTTACAACATCTTCAACTTTATCAAATGGAGTTGCTGATAATTCATTAAAAGGAATAACACCTTCAACACCTCCACCAATAATACCAACGATAGCTTGTTTATCTTGTAAAACAAGTACTTCTCCTTGAACTAAGTCTCCAACTTGGATATCTTTTACAATATCAAGTGCATCTTGCATTGTTTGTAATTCTGACATTTGACTTCCTCCTATTACGCAACCATTCATTCGAATGAAAAAATAATCCTAAAAATTTATTTTTTCTCCTTTTTACATCATATCATTATTTCCTTCACAATTCTAGTGATTTCCTATGAATGAACTACTTGTTATTGTTTTTTTCGAATGAATTCAGTGACTGTTGATACAACATCTTCAATTGTCATTGTTGTTGTATCAATTTCTATAGCATCCTCTGCTTTTTTTAGTGGCGATTCTTTACGAGTTGAATCAATATAATCACGACGACGGATATCTTCTACTAATTCTTCATAAGACATTTCAATACCTTTTTCTTGATTTTCAATAAAACGACGTTTTGCTCTTTCTTCTACACTTGCC
The DNA here is from genome assembly GCF_963515615.1 of uncultured Granulicatella sp. Taxonomy (GTDB): domain Bacteria; phylum Bacillota; class Bacilli; order Lactobacillales; family Aerococcaceae; genus Granulicatella. Next base: position 3,762 of record NZ_CAUPZT010000072.1, read on the forward strand.
ACTAGGAAAATTTTAATTTCTGCTTGAGGAAGTACCACTGTCCCAATATCTCTTCCATCCATAATAATCGAATGATTTTCCGCAATTTCTCGTTGTAAATGAACTAATCTAGTCCGAACTTCTTTTAATGCAGAAACTGCTGAAACATTTTTAGTAACTTCTAAGCTTCTAATTTCATCTGTAACGTCTTCCCCGTTCATAAATACACTTTGTTTCCCATCCTGCATGGAAAACCCAATTTCAATCGTTTGAACTAAGTTTTCAATAGCTTTATGGTCATCTAATGAAATATGATTTCTTAATACTGCTAATGTCACGACTCTATACATAGCTCCAGTATCTAGATAAACAAAATGATTTTCTTTCGCAATTAATTTTGAAATAGTGCTTTTCCCAGATGAAGCAGGCCCATCAATTGCAACTTGCATATAGCATATCTCCTTTAACTTTTTATATTTTCGCCTTATAACAACCTAAAAGGCTGGACTTGCTGCCCAGCCTTTAGCTGTTATTGTCTTGGTTGTAATACTTTTAATTGCATTCCTGGTGAAATGTTATTGCTTGTTAATCCATTAATTGATTTTAATGTATCTACATCCATCCCATGATTAACTGCAATTCTATATAATGTTTCACCAGCTTGTACAGTGTAACTTCCATAAGTACCATTTTGGTTTTGAGTAGTTGGTGTTTCAGAAGTTGATTGTTCTCTTTGATTATTTTGTTGTCTTGAAACTGATGATGATGTTGTTGTACTAACATTTGTCGTAGAAGCTGTTGTTTCTACTGTAGTTGTTTCTGCTGCAGTTGTTTCAACTACTTTTGTTAACATAACTTCATCTGCAGTACGAGGTTTAACCTCAGTCTTAGAACTTGACCAATAGAACCACATCATAAATAATAATGGAGATACTACTACAACAATAAAAATAAATAGTAGCACACTTAATAACGGAGCTCCTGCTTTACCTTTTGAATTACGAGCACTACGTGAATACTGACGTGCTTTTTGCGTATCTTCACCAAATTGGCGATCCCATGGTTGCTCTTCTTTTGGGTTTCTTTCATTATTTAAATTATCTGTCATTAAAAATCCTCCTAAATTCAACCACTGTCGTCATTAGACTTTTCTCATATAAAACTATAGCATATTTCATCTATAATATGCAATCTTTTCCTTCTCTACATAGTATTTTAGCATATTTTTTAGTATTGTCATCGCTTTTTTAAATATTTTGAAAATTTTTAAAAAATATGAGAAACTTACAATAATCATAAATTACTATTAGAAATGGAGGCTCTCATATGAATTCAAAAAAATTACAACCTATTTATGGAAAAGTCGATTGTGAGAGTTGTATTGCCTGCGGTATTTGCCAATTAAAAGCTAGCAAACTTTTTGAGTACGATACTGATGGAATAGCTTTTATGAAACATGATAATAATACCGGAAGCCTTCCAATTCCAGAACAAGAAATAGAAGCCTTTAAAGAGGCCTATACTAACTGTCCAACAGGAGCCATTAAACGTAAAACTTCTCCATTCTAGTCTATCCAAAATAGTTCGGCAGCAGATACCTTTCGATAACTGCTGCCGTCATTTACTACTATTAGAAAAGTCAATCTACGACAATACACGCATTAAAAACTCTTTTGTTCTTTCTTTTTGCGGATTTGTAAAGATTTGCTCTGCAGTTCCCTCTTCAGCAATAACCCCTTTATCCATAAAGATAACACGGTCACTGACATCTCTAGCAAATTCCATTTCATGAGTTACAATAATCATTGTTAACCCAGTATGGGCTAAACTCTTCATTGTTTCTAAAACTTCATTCACCATTTCTGGGT
>NZ_CAUPZT010000073.1:0-5022 GCF_963515615.1 uncultured Granulicatella sp.
AAGAATCTAAATTAGGTAAAGATAAAATCTTAGCTGTTGGTTTTGACTCAGGTGCATTACAACAAGATGCTATCCGTAAAGGTGTATTTGTAGGTTCTGTTACTCAAGACCCAGTTCAAATTGGTTACCAAGCTGTTAAATTAGCTATTGCTTCAGCAAAAGGTGAAACAGTTAAAGACGTAGATACAGGTTCTAAATGGTATGATGCTTCAAACATCGACAAAGAAGAAATCAAAGCATTATTATATGAATAAAATTTAAATTTATGGAGGAATTAGCATGGACTCAATGAAAGTGTTAGCTATTGATTTAGGTGCAAGTTCAGGTCGTGTCATGCAAGCCATTTATAATGGTAGCTCCCTCCAGTTATCAGAGGTTCATCGGTTCAAAAATGAGCCGGTGAATCTTAACGATGGATTGTATTGGAATTTGTTACACTTATTTGGTGAAATCAAACAAGGAATTAAAAAAGCTTCAAATGATTCTATTCCGATTCGTTCCATTTCTGTTGATACATGGGGAGTGGACTATGCATACTTAGATCACAATGGAGATTTACTTTATCAACCACATTGTTACAGAGATAATCGAATGGGACGTTATGAAGAATCGTTCTATCAATTAATTTCTAAAAATGAATTATTTAAAAAAACAGGGGTTCAACCTGCAACGTATAATACAATTTTACAAATTTATTCAGATTTACAAGAAAAACCACAGCTAAAAGAAGTCGTACAAAGAGTTTTGTTTATCCCAGATTTAATTAATTACTTATTAGCGGGTGTTCTTGCAAACGAATATACAATCGCAAGTACGAGTGGTTTGTTAGATGTATTTACACAAGATTTTTCAGAAGAAATTTTTGAAAAGCTAGAAATTCCAACCAAATGGTTCTCAAAACCAGTTAAAAATGGATCTGTATTAAGAGATTTATCACCAAGAATTGTTCAAGAATTGAAAGTTGAACCATTTAAAGTGATTGCAGGTGCTGGACATGATACAGCAGCCGCTGTATTAGCAATTCCTTATGAAAATGAAAAAGGTACTGTATTTATTTCATGTGGTACTTGGTCATTAGTAGGAATTGAATCAGATCAACCAGTAATTACAGATGAAGCATTTGAATCAGGCTTAACAAATGAAGGATGCTTCGATGGTAAATACAGATTACTTCAAAATACAACTGGAATGTGGATTATCCAAGAATTACAACGTGACTGGAGAAGTCAAGGTGAAGAAGTAAGCTTTGCTGAAATGGTACAATTAGCTGAAAAAGTAACGGATAATCAAACATGGATTTATCCAAATGATCCAGTATTTGCTTCTCCAGGAGATATGGAAAGCAAAATTAAAGAGTTTTGTAAAGTGACTGGTCAATCTGTTCCACAATCAAAAGGACATATTGTTCGAGTAGTGATTGAAAGTTTAGCATTAACTTATTTAGAAACAATTGAGCAGTTAGAAGACTTGACAAAACAAGAAATGACAACTGTACAAATGGTAGGCGGAGGAATCCAAAATAAACTATTGTGTCAAATTACTGCTAACTTCACAAATCGTCTTGTTATTACAGGACCAGTGGAAGCAAGTGCATTAGGAAATATTCTTTCCCAATTATTGACACTAGAAGTAATTCATTCACGCCAAGAAGCTGAAAATCTTATTAAAGCTTCTGAAGTTGTGACTCGATATGAACCACAACCAGTTGAGCAGTTTGCCAATATTCAACAAAAATTCAAACAAATTAAGAAAGGAATTTCATCATGTTAAAACAAATTCCTAAAATTTTGAGTCCTGATTTAGTGGCATATTTAATGGAAATGGGTCATGGTGATGAGCTGGTAATCGCAGATGCGAATTTTCCAGCTCACCGCATTGGTCAACGTGTTGTTCGAATGGATGGACACGGAGTACCAGTAGCACTAGAAGCGATTCTACAATTATTACCTTTAGACACATATAGTTCATATCAAGCAGGACTAATGCAAGTAGTGCCGGGAGATACAACAGTTCCAGTAATTTGGGACGAATATAAAAAAATATTAGAAGAAAGTCATCCAGGTGCAGCGATTAAAGAATTTGAACGTTTTGAATTTTATGATCAAGCTGAAAAAGCTTATCTAGTGATTCAAACGGGAGAAAGTGCTCTATATGGCAATATCATTCTAAAAAAAGGTGTTTTATAAGCACTATTATATTAAAAATAAATTTAAACAAATTTTAAGGGGAGAAACATTATGTCAACATTTTATGTACCAGCAATTAACTTAATCGGAAGAGGAGTAGTAAACGAAATTGGTTCTTATGTAAAAGACCTAGGTTATAATAAAGCTTTATTAGTAACGGATAAATTTATCGAATCAAGTGAAATTCTTCCTAAAGTTACAAAACCTTTAGATGAAGCAGGAATTGATTATGTTGTATTCTCAGATGTAGAACCTAACCCAACTTGTAAAAACGTAACAGACGGTGTTAGCGCATTAAAAGAAAACAACTGTGACTTCATTATTAGTTTAGGTGGTGGATCTCCACAAGATGCTGCAAGCTGTATTTCAGTTATCGCAACAAATGGTGGACAACCTCAAGATTATGAAGGATTACACAAATCAGCTAAAAAAGGTTTACCAGTAGTAGCAATCAACACTACAGCAGGTACTTCAGCAGAAATTACAATTAACTACGTTATCACTGATGAAGAACGTAAAGTTAAAATGGTAATGGTTGATAAAAATAGTTTAGCATTAATTTCAGTTAATGACCCAGAATTAATGGTTTCTAAACCATCTCCATTAACTGCAGCAACAGGTATGGATGCTTTAACTCACGCAGTTGAAGCATTAGTAACACCAGGTGCTTATGGAGTAACTAAAAAATTATCAATTGGTGCAATTGAATTAATTAAAGAATATTTACCACGTGCAGTAAAAGACGGTCACGATATCGAAGCTCGTGAAGGAATGGTAAATGCTATCTTCTTAGGTGGTATGTCGTTCAACAACGCTGGTTTAGGTTATGTTCATTCAATGGCTCACCAATTAGGTGCAGTTTACAAATTACCACACGGTGTATGTTGTGCAATGTTATTACCAGTAATTGAACGTGAAAATGCAAAACGTGTTCCAGCAGCATTCCGTGATGTAGCTAAAGCTTTAGGATTAGATCCAGCAGGTAAATCAGATGAAGAATGTGCAGCTTATGCAATTAAAGAAATCGAAACATTATCTGAAACTGTAGGTATTCCTAAGAAATTAACTGAATTAGGAATTGAAGAAAAAGACTTTGATTTCGAATATCTATCTAAAAATGCGTTAATCGATGCTTGTGCACCTGGTAACCCATTCATGCCAACATTAGAAGAAACAATTGCTTTCTATAAAGAATTATTCTAATGAATTAAAATTTTCAAATTGTAATGTCCCTTTTATAGGGGCATTTTTTAGTAGGCAAAAATCCCGTCGGATTAAAAACTGACGGGATTTTATGATGCGTATTTAGTTATTCATCAATTCGATAATGGAATTCACTTGCGAATCGTGGGAATTGTTGTCCAGCAAAAATACGGTCTTTATCTGTTTGAATAGGGTCTACAAAAGTACCACTTCTATCATCTGTCATTGGAACTCCACCTGGAACAATATAAACAGCTGCACCACCAACCGGTAAATTTTTAGGTCCATATCCACCAATTAATGTTCCTTTATACTCTTTAAAATAAGACAATTTCATTTCATATTTTTCATCCACGAGTCCATTCTCGTCAAAAATGAATGTATGTCCAGTACCATCTACCCAAGTACCTTTCAGGCTAGAATAATCTCCATTTTGAATCGCTTGAATATCTAATTTTTTCTTAGCGACTTCTTTTTGTTTTTCCGGAGAAGTGATGTACCATTGTGTTGGTTTCCATTCTTTTTGTTTTAAATCAATTTTTGGAGGGAGATTTTTAATAATGTCTTCAGTCGTACCTTCTGTTACGATTTCAAAGGCATCTCCTTTTTGATTCAGGCGATAGTGTGCATAATTCGCTGTATCCGTACTACTATAAGAAAACGTACCATCTTCTAATGGATATAAATTAGATTTATCTCCAATTTTATCTAATTTATTATCTTTATTTGTAAGTCGAATGACTTTTCCATCTGAGATAGTATAAATATCTAAAGTGGCATGATCTTCTCTTGTAGGGCCCATTGTAATTACTAATTCATCCACCCCATTTTTATCAAAATCTTCTAAGGTATAGCTAATACCAGGGGCATCATAAACTCTTTTTACAGAATAAGCAGTTGAGTTAACATTAGGATTATTGGAATTTGATTTTTTTTGCCCGTTATTGTTAGTAACATTTTCAACAACTTCTTTATAATCCTTAAGAACTGAATTATACAGTGTATAATCTGTCACAGGTTTTGGTGCAACGGTTGTTTGAGTTGTTGTTTCTGCTTCTTTTGTAGCAGTGTTAGAACTTGAGTTTTGACAAGCAGTTAATAAACTAATAGAGATTCCCAACCCTACTAGTAAATGAGATTTTTTCATAAATTGAACTCCTTTTTTTCTTAGTTTGAATCTAGTATAACAAAGGAATTATTTGTTTTTCAAAAGATATCTTAAAATACGATTATTATAAGGTTTACGAATAGAAAATAGGTGTGTACAATAAAGAAGAATGAATGGAAGGAGAGAAATAAACATGCAAGAGTTCAAAGATGCTACAGCGATGGCACAAGCTGTTCGAAATGGTGAAGTTTCATCTGTTGAATTAGTTCAAGATGCCCTGTTTAAAGTAAAGCAATTGAATCCAAGTTTAAATGCAGTTGTACATTTGCAAGAAGAGAGAGCATTAAGAGAAGCTCAGTCTCGCAATTTTAGTGATCAGCCATTTGCAGGTGTGCCTTTATTATTAAAAGATATAGGGCAATGTCAAAAGGGAGAACCTTCTACGGCTGGATCACGTTTATTTAAAAATATCCTTCAAACACATCAAGATACATTAGTCAATAAACTAGAAGAAGCAGGATTTGT
>NZ_CAUPZT010000074.1:0-4632 GCF_963515615.1 uncultured Granulicatella sp.
TCAATTACATGAAGTTCCTAAGAAAAAAGAAAATGAGTAGTTTGAAGTGAACCTTTAAAAAGATTTCCATCATTAACTACTATAAGCCAAAAGGTTGGTATCATAACCAAACCTTTTGGCTTTTCTTTATAAACAATGGGTAAATAAAAGCTTTCAAATAGGCATTATGATATAATATGAGTGTTCATTTATAAAAAATATTTGGAATGTAGAATCAACAATGAAAGTAGGAAGTAAAATGAATCTGATTTTTTGTACATCACCTTTTCAAGTGCTAGTTGCTAGAGAAGTAGCACGTCATACAAATTTAGAATTTTATGGCATGTATTTAATGATGTCGAATGATTCAAGACAACTAATTTATGCGGAAAAGATGAAGGAGTTCTGTAAAGAAGTATGTATTTTCAAAGATGGAATAGTTAAAGAACCTTTACAACAATTTCTTTCAGATAAAGTGATTACTTCCTTGTATTTGGCTAGTTTGGATAATCCTGTAGCGTATAGTTTCTTTACTCCTAATCAGATGCAATTATTTACTTTTGATGATGGCAGTACGTCGATTATTGTTCCAAATATGTATACACAAAATCTTCATCGAGTAGTTTCTCCGTTAGGATTAACATTAGGGCAAATGATGTCACTATCTCAAAAACATTTTACAGTATTTAATCAAACGAAGTTATTTGAGGAAGAAAGACAAGTACGTCTAACTTTAAATACAAAGCCACAAGAGTTTAAGCGAGCAAATAATGGGAAAGTTATTCGAGTATTTTTAGGACAAGCTTTAGGGTCAATATTCGATGAAGGAGATATTCAATTAACAAAACAATTAACAAAAAAAGCAATCCAAGATTGTAAGGCAGATATCTATTATCCTCACCCACGTGCAGTAGTGGAAGTAGAAGGGATTCAAGTAGCTGCACCTACTAATTGCTTTGAAGAGGAAATTTATTCATTATTAGAAGAGTATGAATTTGTAGAAGTGTATGGTTTCTATTCAACAGCCTTTTTATTCGTTAAAGAAATTGAAGGAGTTAAGGTTCAAGCTTACCGTACGTTTTTAAGTAGTTTTGAGTCAGATATTTTATTGGAACATGGCATTCAGTATCGTAATCTTTCTCTATCGGATACTTGTGTGGATATTGTCATGCCTGTTTATAATGGGGAGAAGACCATTGATGAATCGATTCAGTCGATTTTAAACCAAACACATCAAAAGTTTAGATTGTGGATTGTTGATGATGGTTCAACAGATCAAACGCAAGAAGTGTGTCAGAAATATTTAACAGATGCTCGTATTCATTATGAAAAATTAGTACACCAAGGAATTTCTTGTACGCTAATTTCTGGAGTAACTATGACACAAGGAGAGTTTATTGCGAGACAAGATGCCGATGATGTATGGATGCCGTGGCATTTGGAGATGGTATTACATCAATTAGAATCAAATTCTTCATTAGACATTGTAGGCTCAAGAGTAACTGCAGACGAAGATGAAAAAAATAGGAAGTTGAAAAGAAACAAACAAAATCATTTATTTGGAGAAAAGTTATGGTTACAATTAGCCTATCAAAATGTCTTTAATCACTCAACGGTAATCTTTAGAAAGTCAGCTTACGTGGAAGCTGGTGGTTATCAAGAAGGGTATGATGGATTTGAAGATTGGCATTTATGGGCGAGAATGGTGACAAAGGAAAATGCTTTTGTACTGAATAATTTGACGGTGTATTATCGCCTTTCTGATAGTCATGATAGATGGATGGCTTTTCGTACTCGTTTAGCTAAAACACGAGGATTAACTCTCGAAGAAGTTTTAGAAGGGGAATAATCATGAGAGTATTTACTATAAAAGAAGGGGTTCCGATTAGTATTTATGGCTTTGAAAGTAGTCAGTTAGCACGTCAAAACTTGATGCAATCTCTTGGTGTGGAGCATCAATTCGTTCTTACGAATTTAAGTAATATTGTTCCTAACTTTGTGGAGCAATTAGAAGAACTTGGGTTCAAAAATTTTTATCATGTCATTTTTGATTTATCTGATTTAGCTAGAGTTCAGCCGTGTGTTTCAGATAATTTTCTTTCTACATTAGAAGGTGTGAAAAAAGTCGAATATACTAAAGAAGGGTATGTAGGATTAGTTCATTATGAGGATGGCACAGTTGAGTGTTATACTTCTCAGCTCTTGTATCGATTAGATGATAAACAAAATACTTTCACTTTGTTTGGATCTAAAGGAATTATTTTAGAAGGGGATATTAGTGAGAATTATCATGCTTATCGTTTTATTGAAACAGGAGAGACGTATTCTCAATGGCAGTTAGTGAGTTATTATTTAGCTGAGAACTCAACTCCAAAAGATAAGTTTATCATTGATATGGTCAATGAATATCCATTGCAACTTAGAAAATTTTTCCAAAATACGGGTAGAGAATTAATTGCCTTTACTCATTACAATATATTAGCTCCTTTTATGAAGTTTGTATTGCAAAATTGGTGTATGAATATTGTAGCCAGTCCAGTGTTAGAAGAACGTTTAGGAAGCGACGTTGTGAAGTTCTTGCCACCCGTTTATATGGATGAAGTTCAAGAAAAAACATATGAAACAGTAACTGATTGGTGTATTGTCGGGAATATGACTGTTATAAAAAAATGCGAATTAGCCATTGAAGCCTTTAGACAAGTTCCTGCTAGTCGATTAACGATTTATGGAACATTACCGGAAGGTATTACAAAAGAGCAACTCCCGGAAAATGTAACCTATGCAGGGTTTGTAACAACTGTTCCTTATGAGAAACATCAAGGATATCTTTCTTGTTCTTATAGTGAGTGCTTTGCTAATTCAGCAGTGGAAGCTTCTGCCAAAGGATTAGTTTGTTTATTATCATATACAGATTTAGCGCATGCATATTATGGAAAAATTTGTCCCAACACAAAAACATTCCGTTCATTACACGAATTAGTCGAAATGATTATAGCTTTTCAACAAAAAGGGGAGTATTCTTCTTCGATTTTTGCCAAAAATTATACAAAAGAAACAGTAGCAGAAATGTATCGTCAAGTTTTAGAATGTTGAACAATTTATTTTAAGAAGAGAGGAGGGCTGAGTTTGAAAATAAAAGAGCAGTTAAAACCTAATATTGAAGGACTATTACTGTTATCAAGTCCTCTTCATCATGATGAGCGTGGTTATTTTGTTGAAAATTGGCGTAAAATTGACTTGTTAAAATATGGCGTTCCGGAGTCGTTTTTCCAAGGGAAGTTGCAAAACAATGTTTCCGTTTCAAAAAAAGGAACGATTCGAGGAATGCATTGCCAAGGTTGGGAGAAGTTAATGACCGTTGCTTCAGGTACGTTTCGTATGTGCTTTGTCGATTTGCGTTTGAGTTCTCCAACGTATAAAGCTGTAGATGTGATTGATGTCGTTCCAGGAATGGCAATCTTTGTTCCTGCTGGAGTTTCCAATGGGGCTCAAGCTTTAACGGATAAAGGGATTTTGAACTATTTAGTCACAGGTTATTATGATCCAAGTGCGAAACATTCTGGAATTATGCCACTTGATAAGACATTGAATTTACCCTGGGATGTAACAGGAGAAGTAATTATTTCCTCAAAAGATCAGCAAAGTGATTCGTACTTGTCTATTATTCAAAAAATTAAATCTTCTCGTAAAAAAGTTGCACTTATTGGTTATACAGGAGTTATTGGTTCAAAAGTTTTTGAACAATTGCAGTCTTTCAAACAATATGAAGTAGATGGATTCAATCGAGATAATTTATCAGAACTACTTCAACAAGAATATGACTGTGTCATTTGTACAGCTCCTTCTTCTGAAAAATTCAAAACAAATATTGGACTTGTTAATTCAGCAGAAGAGATTGAGAGATTAGTGGATAGTATTGCGAAAGTAAAGACGAAGCAATTTGTCCTAGTGTCTTCTCAAAGTGCCCTACATTCTGAAAATCGATATGGACAAGTACAAAATGATGTATGTCAAGCGGTTCTTCAAAATCACAAAAACCATTCGATTTATTTTATGGATACATTATATGGAGGAAATCTGAAAAAAGGATTTATTCATGACTTACTTCATCAACAGTGGGATTTTGTAACAAAAGAACAGCTAGAAAAAAATCCAGCATTACAAAGTTATTATCGTCCAGTGACAGAACAGGTAGCTGAAAGAGTTCAAGAAGTTCCTCTAGAGTTATTAGAACAACTTCCTCCAGTATCTTCACTATATGAGGATAAAGATATTTATCAAGTAACAGCGATTGAGGATTTAGTGAAAACAATCATTCAAGAATTATTTGATGCTAAAGGGATGGTACTGCAAATTAAAGATACAGTTCTTTATACTGGGCAACAAATAAAAGCATTATCTCAAAAGCCTGACAACTCAAAAATAGGGCAATATTTTAGAAAGAATAAGGAGAAAAGCGGTGAAAGTTTATTATAATGACAGAGGGTTTCAATTAGGAAATTTATTATATTTATTATTACAAGCTCATAAAGATCGCTTAAATGGGATTGCAGATAGTTATGTATTACGAACAGGTTATTATGCTTTTGCTCAAACTTTTTTTCCTAAAACAGCTGAATTATTTAGTAAAGCAAATGGGATAGAACTAGAAGA
>NZ_CAUPZT010000075.1:0-4605 GCF_963515615.1 uncultured Granulicatella sp.
GTAGGTGCTCCTCAAGTATCTTACCGTGAAACATTCCGTGCTTCTACTCAAGCAGAAGGTAAATTCGTTCGTCAATCAGGTGGTAAAGGTCAATACGGTCACGTATGGATTGAGTTTGCTCCTAACGAAGAAGGTGCTGGATTTGAATTCGAAAATGCTATCGTCGGTGGGGTAGTTCCTCGTGAATACATCCCAGCTGTAGAAGCAGGATTGAAAGATGCTATGGAAAACGGGGTATTAGCTGGTTATCCATTAGTTGACATCAAAGCTAAATTATATGATGGAAGCTACCACGATGTCGATTCATCAGAAACTGCCTTCAAAGTTGCTGCTTCAATGGCATTGAAAGCTGCTGCTAAGAAAGCTCAACCAGCAATTTTAGAACCAATGATGGCTGTTGAAATTACAGTTCCAGAAGAATACTTCGGAGATGTAATGGGTCACGTTAACGCTCGTCGTGGACGCGTTGAAGGTTCTGAAGTTCGTGGTAACGCACAAATCGTTAAAGGTATGATTCCTTTATCAGAAATGTTCGGTTACGCAACTACATTACGTTCTGCAACACAAGGTCGTGGTACATTCTCAATGACATTCGATCACTACGAAGATGTTCCTAAGAGCATTGCAGAAGAAATCATTAAGAAAAATGGCGGAAATGGCGAATAATGAGTCGCTAAAATCGCAACTTCATCAAAGAAGCTAGGTCAACTGGTTACCTAGCGTAACCAGTTGATTTTTATAGGTATTCTTTGGTATAATTTAAATCGGTAGATACTGTTATAGAATCTAACAAAAATACTCAAACATTTAGGAGGAATTATTAAAAATGGCAAAAGAAAAATTTGACCGTTCAAAACCACACGTTAACATTGGTACAATCGGCCACGTTGACCACGGTAAAACAACTTTAACTGCAGCTATCACAACTGTTTTAGCTAAGAAAGGTTTCGCACAAGCTCAAGATTACGGTTCAATCGATAAAGCTCCAGAAGAACGCGAACGTGGTATCACTATCAACACTGCACACGTTGAGTACGAAACAGAAACTCGTCACTATGCTCACGTTGACTGCCCAGGACACGCGGACTACGTTAAAAACATGATCACTGGTGCTGCTCAAATGGACGGTGCTATCTTAGTAGTATCTGCAGCTGACGGCCCAATGCCTCAAACACGTGAACACATCTTATTATCACGTCAAGTAGGTGTACCTTACATCGTAGTATTCTTAAACAAAGTTGACATGGTTGACGATGAAGAATTATTAGAATTAGTAGAAATGGAAGTTCGTGACTTATTATCAGAATACGATTTCCCAGGAGATGACACTCCAGTTGTTGCAGGTTCTGCTTTACGCGCTTTAGAAGGCGATGCATCTTACGAAGAAAAAATCTTAGAATTAATGGCTGCTGTTGACGAATATATCCCAACTCCAGAACGTGACACTGACAAACCATTCATGATGCCAGTCGAAGACGTATTCTCAATCACTGGTCGTGGTACTGTAGCTACAGGACGTGTTGAACGTGGACAAGTTCGTGTTGGTGACGAAGTAGAAATCGTTGGTATTTCTGAAGAAACTTCTAAAACAACTGTTACAGGTGTTGAAATGTTCCGTAAATTGTTAGACTACGCTGAAGCTGGGGATAACATTGGTACATTATTACGTGGTGTTACACGTGACAACATCGAACGTGGACAAGTTCTTTCTAAACCAGGAACAATCACTCCACATACAAAATTCAAAGCTGAGGTTTACGTATTAACTAAAGAAGAAGGCGGACGTCACACTCCATTCTTCTCTAACTACCGTCCTCAATTCTACTTCCGTACAACAGACATCACTGGTGTTTGTGTGTTACCAGAAGGTACTGAAATGGTAATGCCTGGTGACAACGTAACTATGGAAGTTGAATTAATTCACCCAGTTGCGATCGAAGAAGGTACTAAGTTCTCTATCCGTGAAGGTGGACGTACTGTAGGTGCTGGTATCGTAGCTAACATCGAAAAATAATTTTAATTAAATTGATTTTCAATCCTCCCTTTTGGGAGGATTTTTTTGTATTTAAACAATTAAGTCTAATTGATAACAGTTCTCAATATAGATTGCTGATTTTAGGTAGAGATTAATTAAAATTTATGCTACTCTATATCAGTAAAATTATAATGAATAGGAGGCGTTTGGAATGATAGAACTGATTGCAACAGTTGAATCGATCCAACAAGCGCAAGCACTACTAGAAGCAGGAGTAGATGTATTGTGCTTCGGTGAAGATCTATTTGGTTTAAGATTACCAATGTCGTTTTCACGTGATGAACAAAAAGAATTAACAGAATTGGTACATCGCTATGGTAAAAAAGTAAATGTAGCGGTTAATGCAATTTTTCATAATGAAGGAATTGCGCAAGTTCCGGAGTATTTACAATTTTTAAAATCAATTAATGTAGATATGATTACAGTAGGTGATCCAGGAGTTGTTCAAATTATGAAGAACCCAGATTACTCTATTCCTTATTATTACGATGCAGCAGTATTAGTGACAAGTAGTCGCCAAGTTAATTTCTGGGCTAAGCGTGGAGCGATAGGTGCAGTGATTGCTAGAGAAATTCCAAGAGCAGAAATGGAAATTTTAGCAAGCCAAGTGGAAGTGCCAATTGAAGTGTTAGTTTATGGTGCAACATGTATCCATCATTCTAAACGACCATTATTACAAAATTACTTTAACTATATTGAGAAAGAAGAAAGTGTTGAGAAAAAACGTGGATTATTTGTGAGTGAACCTGCAGATGAAGATTCGCATTATTCAATCTATCAAGACGTTAACGGAACACATATTTTCGCCAATAATGACGTATCACTTGCGCCATATTTATTAGAATTAACTCAAATGGGTATTCCGCAATGGAAATTTGATGGAGTATTAACTCCTGGTGAAAACTTTGTTAAAGTGGTTCAATTGTTTGATCATGCGCGTAAAGAAATTGCAGCAGGTACTTGGACTATAGAAAAGAGTGCTAGCTTAGAATTACAAGTAAGAGAACTTCATCCAGAGCAACGTGGACTAGATGCAGGGTTTTATATTTTAAATCCAGAAGATGTGAAATAGGAGAGAGACAAATGGGAAGAAAAATTTTGAAAAAACCAGAAGTTCTTGCTCCAGCAGGAACACTTGAAAAACTAAAAACAGCGATTTTATATGGTGCGGATGCAGTATTCTTAGGAGGAGAAGCTTACGGACTAAGAAGTCGTGCAGGAAACTTTGATTTTGAAGAGATGAAAGAAGCAGTTGAATTTGCGCATAGCCATAATGCTAAAGTATATATTGCTGCAAATATGGTTACTCACGAAGGAGACGAAAAAGGTGCGGGAGAATTTTTCCGTACAGTTCGTGACATTGGGATTGATGCAGCGATTATTAGTGACATGGCGTTAATGGATATTTGTGCTTCAGAAGCTCCAGGATTACCAATTCACCTTTCAACACAAGCTTCTGCAGCGAACTGGGAAACTTTAAACTTTTGGAAAGATGAAGGGTTAGAACGTGTTGTATTAGCTCGTGAGGTTTCTATGGCAGAAATTCAAGAAATGCAAGAAAAAGTGGATGTTGAAATTGAAGCATTTATTCATGGTGCAATGTGTATTTCCTATTCAGGGCGTTGTGTATTATCAAATCACATGGTACGACGTGATGCGAACCGTGGAGGATGTGCGCAATCTTGCCGTTGGAAATATGGTTTGTTTGATATGCCATTTGCAAATGAGAAAAATATGGTTGGTGCTGGTGAAGAAGGTATCGAAGAGAAGTTCTCAATGAGTGCGGTTGACTTATCAATGATTCATAATTTACCAGATTTAATTGAAGCTGGAGTAGATAGCTTGAAAATTGAAGGACGTATGAAGTCTATTCACTATGTTTCAACAGTGGCCAATGTATACCGTGCTGCAGTAGATAGTTATTGTGAAGATCCAGATAATTATGTATGTAAACAAGAATGGGTGGATGAATTATGGAAAGCAGCTCAACGTGAGTTAGCAACAGGATTCTATTATCAAATTCCTACTGAAGAAGAACAATTATTTGGGGCTCGTCGTCAAATCCCACAATATGCATTCGTAGGCCAAGTGCTAGCATATGACCCAGAGACTCAAATTGCAACGATTCAACAAAGAAATAACTTTAAAGTTGGAGACCATATTGAGTTTTATGGGCCAGGAATGCGTCATCATGAAGAAGTGTTAACAACTTTATGGGATGAAAAGGGTGAAGAAATTGAAGCAGCACCACATGCGATGATGATTTGTAAGATGAAACTAACTGAACCAGTGAAACCATTAGACATGATTCGAAAAAGAAGGTAAAATAAATAAAAATAAGTGATAGAAAAGGAGACGATTATGTCATTACCAAATTGTCCAAAATGTAGTTCAGAATACACATATGAAGATGGTGTATTATTAGTGTGTCCAGAGTGTGCTCATGAATGGGAACCGGGGCAAGAAGTTGAAGAAGACGGAGTAGTTGCCATTGATGCGAATGGGAACCGTTTAGAAAATGGAGATACTGTAACAGTCATTAAAGACTTAAAAGTTAAAGGTGCTCCAAA
>NZ_CAUPZT010000076.1:0-4177 GCF_963515615.1 uncultured Granulicatella sp.
CTCCAACTGGTCCACCAATTACGAATTTTCCTGTTGGATTAATGAAATAACGTGTTTCATCATCTAACAATTCACTTGGTACAACTGGTTTAACAACATATTCTAAAACATCACGATGAATTTGTTCTTGAGAAACTTCTTCATCATGTTGTGTACTGACAACAATCGTATCAATACGTTTTACTTTATGGTCAGTAGTGTATTCAACAGTTACTTGAACTTTACCGTCTGGTCCTAAATAATCTAATTGTTTTTCTTTACGAACTTTTGCTAATTGATAAGCTAATTGATGACTTAGATAAATTGGCATTGGTAAGTAAGTATCTGTTTCATTAGTTGCAAAACCAAACATTAACCCTTGATCGCCAGCTCCAAACTCTTCTTGCTGTCCACGAGTTTCTAAAGCATCATTAACCCCCATTGCAATATCTGGTGATTGCTTATCTAAAGAAACCATTACGGCAACGCTATCCGCATCATAGCCATACTTACGATCAGCATAACCAATGTTGCGAATAGTATCTCTAGCAATTTGTTGATAATCGACTGTAGCGGTTGTTGTAATTTCACCAACTAATACGACTAAACCTGTATTAACGACTGTTTCGCAGGCAACACGAGCGGTTGGATCTTGTGCTAAAATAGCATCTAATACTCCATCACTAATTTGATCTGCGATTTTATCGGGATGTCCTTCTGTAACAGATTCCGATGTAAATAAAATTTTTTCCATTTGTTTTTCCCCCATTCAATTCCGGTTACAAGGCATCTACACATTGTGTATCCTCTCGGGAATATCATATTTTTTAAGACTCAACTATTATAGCATTATTTTTCAAAATTCCTAGCATAATTTGCCTATTTTATTCATTTATTTTGTGAAAATGTTATGTAATCGTTTAAATTCTGCTTGACAAGCTGGATTAATTTACCTATCATGAAAATAAAAAAGTAAATTCGAGGTAATTTATATGTCCGTAAATTCATTGGCACATCCAGAAATACCTTATATGAAGCAATTGACAAATCCATTATGGAGTTTCTTTTTAGCTCCTATCAGTTTTTCATTTTTAGGATTTTTTCTAGCCATTAAAACAAATGCTATTCCAATTTCTGACGTACTCGTATTATATTTTTTCTTGTTTATCATTCATCTACAAGAAATGATGTATTCCAAATTTTATAAAGTTCCAAAACGTGGTCAATCAGTTGTACTACTACTAACAAACTTCTTGTTACTGTTACCAATCGTTTATTTTGTTCAAAGTTTTGGAATCCGAATTGGGATTATTGCAGCACTACTCGTTGGTGTCAATCATAGTTGGATTTTCCATTTACAATCGAATCATCCAGCTTATGCATATCATGTACTATTAAATAGCTTAGCAAAATTCACTGTAGGAAATTTTTTAATGTATTATATGATGACACATCAAATTCCTAACAGCATTTTCCAAGTATTTTTATGCTTTGCTATTTTTGGAATTAGTATCATTCAATTTAAACAAAAAGCTACTGAGCGTTCTAATTCTGAGAAGTTAGAATATCCGGTTTGGAGCCTATTTTTATCATTTGTATTTAACTTATGTTGGATTATTGCTTATCCAGTTAGTTTTTATCTTGTAGGATCTCACTTTTCAGTATTTGCTTTAATTTTAATTGGTATTAGTGGAATTATTCCGATTTTGTATCATCTTCTTTTAAAGAAATCGGCTAAACCTAGTCGTATCGGTACTTATTTCTATTGGTACGCTACATTATTAACGATTTTAATTGGAATTTTTTATCAATTGTAGAAAAATCCCTTCGTCGTAAAAGATGAAGGGATTTTTTAGCACAAAAAATTTTAGCACAAAAAAACCTTCTTGATTCCTCAAGAAGGTTAATCTTTCTATTAACGACGACGTTCTTGGATACGTGCTGCTTTACCACGTAAGTTACGTAAGTAATATAATTTAGCACGACGAACTTTACCGTAACGAACTACTTCGATTTGTGCTACACGTGGAGTGTGTAATGGGAATGTACGTTCCACACCAACACCGTTAGAAACTTTACGTACTGTATAAGTTTCGCTGATACCAGCACCACGACGTTTAATAACAACACCTTCGAAGATTTGGATACGCTCACGAGTTCCTTCAACTACCTTAGCGTGAACACGTACAGTGTCACCAGGGCGGAAAGCAGGAATATCAGAACGTAATTGTTCTTGTGTTAAGCTATCGATTAATTTGCTCATGTTTTTTCTCCTTCCAACAAACATTCATGATTTGGCAAAATATCCAATCAGCGGAATATCGTTCTATATGGACAGTCTCCTATCCACTTTTGTGAGTTTATCATATAAATGAATACTTGTAAAGTATTTTTACTTTACTTTTTAAAATTTTCTTTTGGGTGTTTTAAAGTCATTCCATATAAGGAAAGTACATGAGAATCCTCTATAAAACAAAATTAGTTTTCAACTTTTAATGAACTTTTTTACTACATCATTATTCGATTATTTCTCATTCATACTCTCTTCTTGAATAATTTCTTGTAATAATTTTTTTTCTTCTTTATCTAATGAATAATTCTCTAATAAATCAGGTCTTCTTTGATAGGTTCTTCTTAAAGATTCTTTTTTCTGCCATGTAGCAATTTTGGCATGATTTCCACTAAATAATACTTCCGGAACTTCCATTCCTTCATATGCTCTTGGACGAGTATATTGAGGATGCTCTAATAATCCCATCGAATGAGAATCCCCAATAGCTGATTCGTAATTGCCTAGTACATCAGGAATTAAACGAACCGTGGCATCAATCATGACCATTGCTCCCAATTCTCCACCCGTTAAAACAAAATCCCCAATAGAATATTCATCGGTAACGAGCGTTCGAATACGTTCATCATATCCTTCATAATGTCCACAAATGAAAACAAGATGTTCTTCTTTGGCTAATTCTTCTGCATCGGATTGACTAAATTTTTTCCCTGCAGGATCTAGTAAAATCACTCTCTTTTTAGTTTCCGGGGTTTTCTGCTCTAAATCTTTTAATGCACGGTCAATCGGTTCTACTTTTAATAATAAACCGGCTCCTCCACCAAAAACATAATCATCTACTCGATTATGTTTATGAAAGGCAAAATCTCTAAAATCAATCGTATCAAATGTAATTTTTTCTTTCTCAATAGCTCTTTTCATCATCGATTGTTCCATTGGAGCAAACATTTCAGGGAATAATGTTAAAACATCAATTCTCATTTTAGTCAAACAACCCTTCTAATACATGGATATACGCTTGTTTATTTTCTTTATCAATTTTATAAACAACTGGTTCGATAAATGGAATTAATAAATCTTTCTTCCCTTTTTGTTTTACGACCCAAACATCATTGGAACCTGGAGATAATATTTCAGATACTTTCCCTAAATGTTCTCCTTCATCCGTAATGATTTCTAATCCAACGACTTCATGATAATATAATTCATCATCTTCCAATTCTTCCAGAGCATCGCTTGACACTTTTAACAAACAATCTCTATAACCTTCCACATCTTCAATTCGAGGATGATCTTCAAAAGTTAATAAATCAAAATTTTTATGACGTCGATGACTTTTAATCGTTAGTAATTTTTCGAATTCTCCATCTCTAAATAAGGCTAATTCTACTCCTTTTTGATAACGTTCTTCTGCAAAGTCTGTTGTAGAAATTACACGAACTTCCCCTTTTAATCCTTGTGTATTTACAATTTTTCCTACTTTAAAATATTGTGACATTTTTTACTTCCTCCTCACAATTCATTACTGTTATCATACGTGAGAATCAAACAAAATTGCAAACAAAATCCATTTTTAATGGAACATATAAAAAAGTTCAACAACTTCTAAGAGAAATTGTTGAACTTTTTTCTAGTCATTGTTTTCAATGCTTAAACGAACACGTTTTTGGTTTTTAGTGCTAACACTATAAACAATTGTACGAATTGCACGAGCAACACGTCCTTGTTTTCCAATTACACGTCCAATATCTTCAGAATTCACACGTAATGTGTATTCTAAATATTCATCTGATTCTGCAACTTCAATAGTTACATCATCTGGAAAATCAACCAATGGTTGAACAATTGCTAAAATTAATTCACGAATATCAGGCATTCTTTTCACCTCTTTACCGAATTATCTCGATG
>NZ_CAUPZT010000077.1:0-3625 GCF_963515615.1 uncultured Granulicatella sp.
CCATGTTCTAAATGAACATCGAAATCAATTCCATAAATACTGCTTTTAGCAATTTTATGAATATGCAAATGATAGCCACCAACTGCTAATTTTTTAAGTTCTTGTTGTAAATAGTCTGAACTAGCTCCTAAATCAATAAGAAGACCATTCAGCATATCTCCACTAATGCCAGATAAAGGTTCTAAATATAAATGTGTCATGATGAAACACCTCGAATTTGATTAATCATACTAGCAGAATAAGCAGCCCCAAATCCATTATCAATATTGACTACCGTTACACCGGAAGCACAAGAAGTTAACATACTCATGAGAGTAGTAAGCCCTTGTAAGTTACTTCCATATCCTACACTTGTAGGAACAGCAATGACAGGGACATCTACTAATCCTGCGACTACGCTCACAAGAGCACCTTCCATTCCAGCAATGACAATAATGACACTAGCACCACGAATATCATCCAAACGATTGAATAGACGATGGATACCCGCAACTCCAACATCATAAATCCGTTTCACAGGATTACCAAATGTTTCAGCAGTAATAGCAGCTTCTTCTGCTACCGGCATATCACTTGTTCCTGCCGTTACTACAGCAATGTAATGTTCAGTATGAATTGGAGTTGGATGAACGACAAAAGCTCTCGCAGTTTCGTAATAAAATCCGTGAGGAATTTTTTCTAATAAGTAATGTCCTTTTTCGCTATCCACTCTAGTTGCTAGTACAGGAAGATTTTCTTTTTCTAATGATGCAATAATTTTTTCGATTTGCTCTTTTGTTTTTCCTTCTCCGTATATAATTTCTGGAAATCCATTTCTTCTATTGCGAGAAAGGTCTAAAGAGGCAAATCCTAAATCGTCGATCCCTTCTAATTGAGAAGTAGCTTCCTCAAGTGAAAGCTCTCCTTTTTGAAATTGAATCAGAATCTCTTTTTTATCCATAATGAATTCCTAATCTTCAACGATGACAGATAGACCGTCACGAATAACGGTAACTTTAGCATCTGGCCCTTCAATTTCAAAGGCACGTGCTAAGGCTTCGTCAAATGTTTTAGCAATTTCCATGTGCATATCTGTAATTAATGTAGGATCGACTAAATCAGAAACAAAAATTACACGATGATGAACTAAAATACGTGCTAAAATTTGAGCAGTCCATTGGTCTGGGATAGTTTCTAAACGTGGTGTGTTAATCGCTTTTTCTAAAAATTCTTTTGGATGGTTGTAATCAGCTAAATTGTGATAGAAACCTGAACCACCGTGTCCGTCACGACATCCTGCAACCATAATAATAACGCCACCTTCTTTATTCGTAGCTTCAGCAGCAGTCATTCCTTTAACGGCTTGATAAATATTTTGATCTAGTGGGAATCCACCGTTTGTTGAAACAGCGATATCACAAGGGATTTTTCTAACATGAGCTAATCCACGAACGAATTCACATCCAACATGGTGAGCTTCTTCCATATCACCAGCGAAGGAACCGATAATATGTTTTTCTCCATCTAAGACAACATTAACGATGAAGGCTAATTTTGCAGTACGAGCAGCATAAACCATATCTTCATGAATTAAGTTATGTTTTAAATTCCCTGTTCTTGATTTGTCAGAGTCAATGAATTCACCAGAGTGGTTTGCCATAATCGTTTTATATGAAGCGACTCCAGGTAATACAGATTTACGTCCGCCTGAGAATCCTGCAAAGAAATGAGATTCAATGAATCCTTCAGCGATTAATAAGTCTGCTTCTGCAGCGATACGGTTAATAATACAGTCACCACCTGAAGGTAATTGACCGATTTTTACCATATCTTCATCATTTGTTGAAATATGCATCACGATTTCTTCGTTATCGACAATTTCTTGACCGTACTTATGAATTAACTCTTCACGAGTTGAAGGACGATGGAACCCTGTTGCTACTAAAATACGGATACGAGCATTTGGAGCGACACTACGAATACGGCGTAAAATAATTGGAGTAATAATATGAGAAGGAACGGGACGAGTATGGTCTGAACTAATTAAGACGATGTCTTTTTTCCCTTTTGCTAGTTCTTCTAATGATTTACTCCCAATAGGATTATCCATTGATTTTTCAACGGTTTCTTGTTCAGAAAGCGGATTTGAAAAATTTTCTGCTTGAGATTCTAACAATCCTGCAAAATTTTTATCAGGAATGCTAGCAGTGATTAGTTGTTTGTCATAAGGTAATTGAATATCTACCATTTCTTAACATCTCCTTTGCAAATCGTTCACATAGTCTAGTATATATTTTTCCTAGTGGAATGATGGCACAAATGGTGTTAACATATGTTAATAAAAATATTTTCTACAAGAGGATAATATTGGTTGGGAGAATGAAGAAGTTTTTTTAAAAAAAAGGAGTGCGTCAAATGGAAGAAAATTACTTAGTAAATTTTTTGGAAGAGCATAATGCTCCCGTTATTAAAAAGAAAAAACATATGTATTTAGCGTATCATGGGTTGGAAGAATCATATACTTATGTGTTGAAAGAAGGCGTTGTTAAAACAAGTATCATCTTAAAAGATGGAAGAGAGTTTAATTTATCTTATATTACGCCTATTGATATTATCTCATTATTAAGAGATGAGGTTTCCAATTATACTTCAGCACCTTTCAATGTTCGAGTAGAATCCGATGAAGCTAGTTTTTATCGTATTCAGCGCATTAAGTTTTGGGAATATGTTAAAGAAGATCGAAAATTACAAGATTATATTCGAGAATATTATCGAAAAAAATTATCTGAAAATATTGAATCTTTACAATATATGACGATGAATGGTAAAAAAGGTGCGGTATGTGCATTTCTTTATAAACTGGTAAAGCAATTTGGAGTTCAAACTCGAGATGGAGTATTAATTGATTTTGCAGTAACCAATGAAGATATTGCTGGATTTTGTGGAATTTCAACTCGAAATAGTGTAAATCGTATTATTCATGATTTAAAAACAGAAGGTATTGTACAAGTAAAAAATCAGAAAATCATTGTAAAGGACATTTCTTATTTAGCCGATTTTACAGGAAGAGAGGCTGAATAGGAGGCAGTGTAAAGGAGAATCTTTATGGATGAAAAAGAGAAGAAGCTTGAAGAAATATTACGAAAAACAGGAAAAATTGTCATTACTTATTCTGGCGGAATTGATAGTACTTATTTATTAAAAGTGGCTGTTGATACGCTTGGAAGTGAGAATGTTTTAGCTGCTGTGGTCAATTCAGAATTATTTCCGGATTATGAGTTTGATATGGCCATTGATCTGGCAAATGAAATGGGAGCTCGTGTCATCGGATTAGAAATGCAAGAATTATTAGATCCTCGAATTACAGCGAATACGCCTAAAATTTGGTATTACAGTAAAAAGATGTTGTATCAAACGATTAAAGAACATGCTGAAAAAGAAGGATATACGGTTTTATCAGATGGGACGATTATGGATGATGTAGATGATTTTCGCCCAGGAGTAAAAGCTCGTAATGAAGAAGGTGTTCGTAGTTTATTACAAGAAGCTGGATTATATAAAAGTGAAATTCGTCAATTAGCAAAAAGGCGAGGTGTAGAAAATTGGAATAAAGTACCTTCTTGTAGTATGGCATCTCGTTTCCCAT
>NZ_CAUPZT010000078.1:0-2910 GCF_963515615.1 uncultured Granulicatella sp.
AAATATCGGTAGTTACATTCTCACCATTCTTTAATTTATAAAATGTACTCCTACTGTATATCCCGTTGGAGAAGGGACTGCTAATAATTCTTGTAAATATTCTAATGTTTGACTCATGTATAAATTCCTTTCAAATAACTTCTAAATTCCTACCATATCTCGGTAAAGTTGATGCGCATAACTATCCGTCATTCCTGAGATAAAATCAGTTGCCAATAATAAGCGTAAATATAATTTTTCCACTTCTGATTTACCTTCTGCAAAGTAATGATAGGAACGTTTTTGACTTTCTGAAATGATACCAATTTTCTTCAAATCAACATAATCTAATCGACGGTTTGTATCATAAGCTACTAATGGTGGAACAAAACTATCTAACAAATACGTTAAAGTAGAATAACCTGAAATTTCTAATCGTAAAATACTCTTATGATCATATATTTTATCTTCAGAAACTTTTCTTAAATGCGTATATAATTCATGCGCACTAGAGTCCGTTAATAAATCTTGCTGATACTCTCCATTCATAATCTTCTCATAATGAAGAACGAAAGACTCTGTTGCTGCATCAATTAACATCGTTCTTAGATCGACAAAAAATTGATTAATACTAAAAATTTCTTCATCAATTGTTTCTAATATTTTCACAACTTTTTTTGAATGCGGAGAAGTTTTATCTTCTTTTAATACGCAATGTAAATATTCCTTTACAACGGCAAATCTTAATACTCCTTTACCAATCGCATCTTCTAAATCTGCTATTAAATATGCAATATCATCGGCAGCTTCTAAAATAAATGTCAATGGATGACGATTTTCACCAGTACCTGTAATATCAGTTATTTGACGAAAAATATCTTCTTCAGCTCTGAAAAATCCTACTTTTTTAGACGTAATTTTCTCTGTTTTTGGCTGATTAGAAGCACGTGTATATTTTAAAATCGTATTAATCGTAGCAGGAGTTAAATCTAACCCATCAAAGTTTCCCTTAAAATCATGTAACTTCGATACAATTCGTAATGATTGAGCATTTCCTTCAAAATGATAAAAATCATGTACATAGGGACTTGCTAAAAATTCTTCTGCTACCTCTGAATGTTCCTCTAAAATCTGTGGTAACTTTTTCTTAAACCATTGTCGAATAATATCTTCTCCAAAATGTCCATAAGGAGGATTACCAATATCATGTAATAAACTAGCACATTCTACAATTCGAGCAATATCACTTTGATGATGAATCATTTCTTGTTTGCTGGAATCTGTTTCGGTCAATGGATCTTGTTGTAACAATCGTACAATTTCACTCACTAATGTTCTTGCAATCATTGCTACTTCTAAAGAATGTGTTAATCTTGTATGAATAAAATCTAATCTTTCTAGTGGAAATACTTGCGTCTTATCTTGTAATCGCCTAAAAGCGGGACTTGTTACAATTCTTTTATAATCATCATCAAACTCGTTACGATGGTTTGAATCTTTGTCTGAAAGACGAGTAGTTGCCAATAACGTTTTCCATTCCATGTCATCACTCCTTTCCTCTATCTTAAACCAATTTACGAAACATTTCCATCTTAGAAAGAAAAAAGAGCAAAGTATTCAACTACTTCACTCTCTCAATCATTATTTTTCCAAAATCAATTCTTCTTTCATATGAATATCGTGTAATTCTCGCTTAAAGAAAAATAGACAAAGAACTAAAGAAATGACATCTGAAACAGGAGTCGCAAACATCATCCCCTCTACTCCAAAAATATAAGTCATCAGTAACATGACAGGTAATAAAATCAATAATTGTCTTGCTAATGATAAAAATGCTCCCGTTTTTGCTTTTCCAATTGCTGGGAAAAATGTTGTAATTAAAATCGTTATTCCATTAATTAAAGTAAATAGCATAAAGAATCTCATATAACGAATTCCAAATTCAAAATACAAATCATTTCCATTCCCAAATAGTTGAATAATTTGTAAAGGAAAAATTTCAAACACTGCCCAAGTGACAAATGAAAGTCCAAATCCTATTTTTAATGCTAGAAAAATCGTTTGACGTACTCGCTCATAATATTTTGCCCCATAATTATAACCAACAATTGGTTGAACTCCTTGCGTCATTCCAATAATTAATGCAATAAAAATAACAAATACTTTTGCTACAATTCCACCAACTGCAATTGGAATTTCACTTCCATAAATAGACATAGCTCCATAAGTTTTCAATAAATTATTCGACACAATTTGTACAATTAAAGCAGAAATTTGAAAAATAAATGAAGTCAATCCTAAAGCAGCAATTGCTTCTACTTGCTTCATATGCGGAATAAAATCTTCCCATTGAAATTTTACAGAACGAAACTTTGGAATATACGCAAGCAACAGTAATGCAGACACTATCTGACTTAACACGGTTGCCCAAGCAGAACCTGCAATTCCCATATGAAATACAAAAATAAAAATAGGATTTAAAATCATATTCATAACTGCTCCAATAATAATCGCCATCATCGAAAAAGTAGCTCTTCCATCTGAACGAACAAGTGGATTAAATCCTGTTGAAAATAAGAAAAATGGAATCCCATAAGCCGTAATTCTAGAATACTCCATGGCATAATCAAAAATTTGGTCAGTGGCTCCAAATAATTGCATTAATGGTGCTAAAAAGATTTGAACAAGCAGACAAACTGCAATTCCCATCACGATTAATTGAACGACCGCTGTTCCTGCAATTCTTCTAGCTTTCTCTACTTCTTTACGACCTAATTCCAAATTAAAATTAGATGCAGCTCCTACTCCTGTCATTAATCCTAATGCTAAACAAATCGTTGTAATTGGAAATGCAATATTTGTCGCAGCATTTCCTAAATACCCAACTCCCTGTCCAATAAAAATTTGATCCACGATGTTATATAAGGCATT